>JBJSWO010000033.1:0-19604 GCA_046085905.1 Actinomycetes bacterium
TGAGTCGACGGCCAACGACGGTCGCTCGGATTCCCAACGCGAGAAGAGCATGAACTGAGCACGGCCCTCGTATGGAAGAACAGCAATCCAACGGCCAGTGGACTGCACTGCCCGCGGATCCTCCGAGACTTCCTGGAGGTCGGATGCCCACAGACCTCCGACACAGGCGACAGGGGGCAGTCTCACTCCCCCATCATTGCGGCTCGCACCGCTCGGCACCCCCAAAGCGGACCTCATTGGCGGTCCGGTGAGGTAGTCAGATATGGTTCTGACTCGACCGAGAGGTCACGCGGACGTAGCGCAGCTGGTAGCGCATCACCTTGCCAAGGTGAGGGTCGCGGGTTCGAATCCCGTCGTCCGCTCGAAGTACCCCGAGTTCGGGGTACTCGCGGTGGAGTGACCGAGAGGCGAGGTAGCGGCCTGCAAAGCCGCGTACACGGGTTCAAATCCCGTCTCCACCTCCACGCAGAGCCTCCTGAGAGTCGTAATTCCAGGATCCACCCGGTAGATGTCACACTGATGCCATGGCCACTGCATCCGCACCAGATCCGAATGATCCCCGTGAGCGATACAAGGCGGCTCTCGAAGCCAAGAAGAGCAAGGGCGGGCATCGCGGAACCGAGCCGATGAGCTCGAGCGGCAAGGCCAAGGAGTCCTCGGGTGCCGCCGGTGGCAAGAAGGAGTTCCGGCGCAAGAGCGGCGGTTGATCCGGGCCAGCCCTGGCATCGAGCACTCCCGCCCGACTGATAGGCTTTCGACTCGTCATACGGACCGTTAGCTCAGTTGGCTAGAGCGTTCCCCTGACACGGGAGAGGTCACAAGTTCGAGTCTTGTACGGTCCACAAGATGTGAAAGGCCCCTGGTGCATGCCGGGGGCCTTTGGCATGCCGGCGACTCCGCTAGTCTCGCGCCGTGTCCACTACAGCCCTGACCCTGATCATCCTGGCTATTTGCCTGGCAGCCTTCGGCATTGCCTTCATAGCCCTGGGAATGTCGAATGAGCGCGCCTACTGGTCACAGCGAGACCCGCAGGGTGACCCACGCCGCGATGCCACCCCGCTCGCCCAGGTCGTCAGGCGTGCCGGCCACTTCGCGACCGGCGAGTATCGCGCCCCGCTCCGGGTTGCCGCGATCGGCGTGATCATGATCTGGCTGGCCGTTGCCAGCGCGGTCATCGGCCTCCTGGTCGAACTGCTCTAGTCGAAATCGACCGTGAGCGGAGCGTGATCGCTCCACCTCTCGGCATAGGTAGCCGCTTTGCCCACCGTCGCGGTGTGCGCACGCCTGGCGATCCCCTTCGAAGCCAATGCGTAGTCGATTCGCCATCCGCCATCGGTGTCGAACCCGCGACCACGCCAGGACCACCAGGTGGAGGGGCCCGGGCCCTCACCGCCAAGTTCCCGACCGAGATCGGTCCAGCCCGACTCGAACCAGGAATCGAGGTAGGCGCGTTCCTCTGGCAGGAATCCGGCCTTGTCGCGATTGCCCTTCCAGTTCTTGATGTCGACTTCGCGATGAGCGATGTTGAGATCGCCGCAGACGACGACCTCGGGCTGCGAGGCCAGCTCACGCATGCGCTGATCGATCTCGGCCAGGTGAGCCATCTTCTCGTCCTGCTTCACAGTGCCCGCCTCCCCACTGTGAAAGTAGGCGCTCACGACAGTGATCTTCTTGCGGCCATGGGCCAGGTCTGCCTCGATCCAGCGGCCCTGCGAATCGAAGGGTTCGGTGCCAGTTCCGATGCGCACGGTCTTGATAGGAAGTGCGCTCAGGATCGCCACTCCCGCACGTCCGAGGGTCGCCGCCGGCGCATGCACGACCGTGAACTCCTCGAGCGGAGAGCCGGCCAGCACTTCAGTCAGCTGCTCGGTCGTGGCCCGCACCTCCTGGAGGCAGATGACATCGGCCTCAGCGGCGGCGAGCCACTCCAGCCCGCCACGACGCTCGGCGGCGCGAATTCCGTTGACATTGGCGGTCACGATTCTCAAGGGAGCCATCCGGGCAGGATACTGAGACCTGACCGAAGGGCATCATGAACCGACTCACAGACCGTGTCGCACTCGTCACCGGCGCAGGCGGCGGTATCGGGCGAGCGATCGTCGAACGTCTCGAATCCGAGGGCGCGATCGTCGTCGCGACCGATATCCGTCCCGTGGCGTCACTCGGTGCTCTCAGCCTCGTGCACGATGTCTCGAGCGAGGAGGCTTGGATCGAGGTCGTTGCATTGGTCGGTGAGCGGTTCGGGCGGCTCGACATCCTGGTGAACAACGCGGGCCGAACCGACTTCGGCGTGATCGAGGGCACCAGCCTCGAGGAGTTCACCGAGGTCGTCGCTGCGTCGCAGACCAGTGTCTTCCTGGGCATGAAGTCGTGCGGGCCGCTGCTGAAGGCCTCCGGGCGCGGCTCGGTCATCAACATGAGCTCGATCCTCGGCACCACGGGGGGCCTGGGCGGCTCCCCCGCCTACAGCGCCGCCAAGGGAGCCGTGCGCACCCTGACGAAGAGCACGGCCATCAGATGGGCCACGAAGGGGGTCCGGGTCAATTCCCTTCACCCCGGCTTCACCGACACCCCGATGCTCGCGCACGCGGCACAGACGGGAGTGCTGGACCGCATGCTCGATGCCACGCCGATGGGCAGGCTCGGTCACCCCTCGGAGATCGCGGCCGCCGTGGCCTTCCTGGCCAGTGACGACGCCTCGTTCATGACAGGCGAGGAGATGCACGTCGACGGCGGCTTCACCGCCCGCTAACGATGGCCATTCTCCGAAAGGCGTGAGTCGCGAAGCACCGCGCCTGCCTTGTCGACTCGGGGCCGACACCAGGTTCTGTCCGGTGTCTAGCGTGAATGAGAGGACGCCCAGGCCTTCTTGTGGGCCAGCACGAGGATGCATGCGATAGCCCCCATGGCGAACACGATTCCCTGAACTCCGTAGACGAAGAACCGAGCCAAATCCGGATCGCTCATCCAGTCGGTCACTGCTCGGCTGAGATTCTTGATCGACCAAATCGAGATGCCAAGGACTGTGATCACGACGGCGGGTCGACCGATACGAAGGGTCAGATGCTCGACGTGGGCGATCACCGAGATGGCGATCAGGACGGGGCCGACCACGCTGAGCACCCCATCGACCTGGTTGTTCGGCGAGGAGCTCTGCTCGATGAAACTGATGCCGTAGATCAGCATCCCGAGTCCCAGCGTCAGCAATTGGAAGAACGAGGCATGGATCTCCGTGGCCGCCATCCGCCCTCGCTGCTCCAGACGGGATTCCTTGCGCACGAGCACGAAGAACGTGCCGATCGCGCCCAGCGTCCAAGCGATCCCCCACGTGATGTAGGCGTACAAGATCGCACCTTCGGTGCCTCGCACCGACGGATCCACCACATAGGGCAGCCACACTGCTGAGGCGGCCACGATCGCCAGGTTGAAGGCGATCAACGCGGTGAGCCCGAATCGCTGACGATGCTGATCAAGGTGATAGAGGATGGCAACAGCCAGACACAGGGTGCCGACCGTGAGCAGGACGTATTCAAACCTGCCACCCGTGGGCGCCCAGCACAGAAGTAACTCGCCCACGGCTAGTGCCAGGAATCCGATCACTCCGAACGACACCGAAACTCGGGTGACATGGATCGGCTCGGCCTCTCGATCCGCACGTGACATGCGTCGGCTCCATGCGACAAGCTCGTTGACCTGATCGACCATGCGAGGCTCCGCCCTGTATTCGTGTCCGCTTGCCTGGCCGACAACGTATACCCAAAAACCAGTGAGTCCCGGGCCATCCGTAGATGTCCCGGGACTTCACATGGTCGGGCTGACAGGATTTGAACCTGCGGCCCCACGGCCCCCAGCCGTGTGCGCTACCAAACTGCGCTACAGCCCGATACCCGGCAAGCCGAGAGCCCCAACCCTACCTGCTCCGGCCACGGAGTCACGAACTGGCTATCGACGTGAGCGCTTCTCCCGAACTCGCATGACGATCCTGATGGGCGTTCCCTCGAAGCCGAAGTCCTCGCGCAGGCGCCGCTCGATGAATCGGCGGTATCCCGGCTCCAGGAAGCCCGTGGTGAACAGGGCGAAGGTCGGCGGGCTCACCGCTACCTGGGCACCGAACAGGATGCGCGGCTGCTTGCCGCCTCGCAGGGGATGCGGGTGGGCCTGGGTGAGCTCGGTGATGAACTGGTTGAGCTTGCCGGTGGGCACCCGCGTCTCCCAGCCGGCCAGGGCGCGCTCGATGGCCGGGGTGAGCTTCTCGACGTGCCGCTTGGTCTTCGCCGAGATGTTGACACGAGGAGCCCAGGGCACCTGGACCAGATCGCGCTCGAGCTCGCGATTGAGGTAGTGACGGCGCTCCTCGTCGACGAGGTCCCACTTGTTACAGGCGAGCACGAGTGCGCGACCGGACTCGATGACCATGGCGATGATCCGGACGTCCTGCTCGCTCAGCGGTTCGCTCGCATCGACGAGGACGACAGCGACCTCGGCACGGTCGAGGGCCGCCTGCGTACGCAAGGTCGCGTAGTACTCGTGCCCACTGGCCTCCTTGGCGCGACGGCGGATGCCCGCCGTGTCGACGAACCACCACCAGGTGTCGCGGAGCTTGATCAGCTCGTCAACGGGATCAACCGTGGTACCGGCAACGGAGTCGACGACGACGCGCTCGCCACCCGCGAGCGAGTTGAGCAGGGAGGACTTGCCGACATTCGGCTTGCCCAGCAGTGCGACGCGGCGTGGACCGCCATGACGCGACGTGCCCGAACCCTCAGCCGGCAGCATCTTGACAATCTCGTCCAGGAGATCACCCGAACCACGGCCGTGCAGGCCGGAGACGGGGTACGGCTCACCGAGGCCCAGTGACCACAGGCTGGCCGCCTCGAGCTCGGTCTGGGCATCGTCGACCTTGGTCGCGCACAGCAGCACGGGCTTGCCCGACTTGCGCAGCACGCTGACGATCGCCTCATCGGTATCGGTCGCGCCCACGGTCGCGTCGACCACGAACATCACCGCATCGGCATCGTTGATCGCGCGCTCGGCCTGAGCCGCGATCTGGGCATGGATGCCCTTGACCTTGGTATCCCAGCCGCCCGTGTCGATGAGCATGAAGCGCTTCGAGTTCCACTCGGCCTCGTGCAGCACGCGATCACGCGTGACACCGGGAATGTCCTCGACCACGGCCTCGCGACGGCCGATGATGCGGTTCACCAGGGTCGACTTGCCCACATTGGGACGTCCGACGACGGCCAGCACGGGCAGCCCGGGCTCACCGGCACCGGGAACGGTCAGCTCGGCGAGCTCCTTGTCGAAGTCGCCGAATTCGGCTCGAGCAGCCTCGAGGGCGGCATCGAGTGACGGATCATCGCCATCCGTGTCGGAATCGTCAGCGTACGAGCCGACTTCATCATCGTCCTCGACCTCGAAGGCAACCCAATCGTCGTCAGACATGACTCTCCCTGCGCTCGTTCACGAGATCGCAGACGTGATCAATCACCTGCTGCAACGTCATTTCGGTGGTGTCGACGACGACTGCATCGTCGGCCTGGGTAAGAGGTGAGGCGGCGCGAGTCGAGTCATAGGTGTCTCGTGCCTTCAGAGCCGCTTCGGTCGCGGCAACGGCATCAGTGCCGGTCTCGGCAGCGCGTCGAGCAGCACGCACAGCCGGGTCAGCCGTCAGGTACACCTTGACGTCGGCGTCGGGCAGCACGACGGTGCCGATGTCGCGTCCCTCGACGACGATGCCCACGCCAGCCTCCCGAGCCTGCGCCACCTGCTCACGCTGCAGGGCCACGAGACGCTCGCGCACCGCAGGCACTGCGCTGACCGGGCTCACGGCACCGGTCACGGACTCCGAGCGGATCGGGCCCGCGACATCGACTCCGTCGACGGCAATGGTCGGCGCTGTGGGGTCGGTTCCGCTGGTGATCACCGGGGTGCCGGCAAAGGCAGCCACGGCATCGGCATTGGCGGGGTCAATACCCGCATCGATCACTGCACAGGTCATGGCGCGATACATGGCGCCGGTGTCGAGATAGCGGAGGCCTAGGGCCGAAGCGGTGCCCCGGCAGACGCTTGACTTGCCCGACCCGGCCGGGCCGTCAACGGCAACGATCACGGAATGGGGCATGGCAGGAGCCTAACGGTCTGGCTAGGCGCGAACGTCGAAGCCTCGTGCCCGCAGGGCCGTCCGCAGCGCCTCACCTCGATCGGGGCTCACGAAGACCTCCACGAGGCCACTGGGCCGGCCGAGGATGTGCTCGATGCGGACATCCTCGGTGTTGATGCCCTCGTCACCCGCTGCGGCGAAAAGCCGGGCCAACTCGCCAGGCGCATCGGCAAGCATGACGGCAACGCTCTCGTACGACGCTGCGGCTCCGCCGTGCTTGCCCGGGATGCGCCGCTGCCCTGTCGCTCCGGAGCGCAGTACTTCGGTGATGGGCTCACCCCCCAGACCATCGGACTGCAGGCTTGCACGTGCTGCCGTGAGACGGGCGATGATCGAGTCGAGCACGTCGGCCACGGGGCCGGCATTCGTGCTGAGGATGTCGGTCCAGAGCTGATCATCGGAGGCCGCGATTCGCGTCATGTCGCGCAGGCCCTGACCGGCAACCCGCACGTACGCCTCGTCTGCATCGACGAGCTCGCCCGCGAGCACGCTGGAGAGCACCTGCGGCGCGTGCGAGACCAGGGCCACGGCGCGATCATGCTCCCCCGGTGTCATGTACACGGGCAGGGCCCCGCAGGCACCCACGAGGTCGGTGACCGCGGACAGGCTCTCGGCCGATGCCTCCCCGGGGGTGAGGATCCAGAGTCGATCGTCCAGGAGATCAACTCGCGCCGCAGTCGCCCCGGACACCTCGCGACCGGCCATCGGATGACCACCCACGAGCCGGGCCGGCTCGGCACCCAGCGCGATGGCCTCGTGGAGGACCGCGCCCTTCACGGATGTCACGTCAGTGATGACTGCGTCCGGGAACTCTCGCGAAACTCGCGCAATTGTCGCGGCCGCATGCCGGGGCGGAACGCTGACGACGACGATGCTCGGCCGATCATCCGGGCTCAGGACTGAGCCTGCTCCCAGCTCTCGGGCCACGATGGCCTGGCCGGGGATGACATCGTCGAGGAGGACTTCCACGCCCGCTCGGCGCAGTGAGAGGCCGATCGAGGTTCCGATGAGCCCGGTGCCGACAATCAGGACGGGCCCCAGGTGCGCGGAAGTGCTCGTCATTGAGTCTCCCCTCAGAGTCCGGCGTCGGTGTACAGGGAGCGCAATTCTGCCCCATGGAGCTCGCGCATGACGCCGGGCCGCTGCTGGCCCAGGTGAATCGGCCCGATGCGGGTGCGCACGAGTTCAAGCACAGGATGCCCGACGGAGTCCATCATGCGCCGGACGATGCGATTGCGACCCTCATGCAGGACGAGCTCGACCATTGCCCGGTCGGGCAGTTGCTGCAGCAATCGGGCACTGACGGCCTTGGCCGAACCGTCGTCGAGCTCCACCCCAGTGCGCAAGCGAGTGAAGACGTCCTTGGCCGGCTTGCCCGACACTGTGGCGACATAGGTCTTCTCGACGTCGTGCGAGGGGTGAGCGAGACGATTCGCGAGTTCGCCATCATTCGTGAGGATCAGGAGTCCCTCAGTCTCGGCATCGAGCCGGCCCACGTGAAACAGTCGCTCAGCGCGATCGGCCACGTAATCGCCGACGCACGGCCGACCGTTCTCGTCGGACATCGTGGAGACGACACCGCGCGGCTTGTTGAACGCGACCACGACCATGTCAGGGATGGTGGGCACTCGTTGTCCGTCGACGCGCACGACCGCGGTCAACGGATCGACTCGCATGCCCTGTTCCTCGACCACGGCGCCATTGACCTCTACGCGACCTTGGGCAATGAGGATCTCGCAGGCGCGCCGACTGCCGATCCCCGCCAGGGCGAGGACCTTCTGAAGGCGAGGCAGATTGCTGTCGTCAGTCACCGGTCGCCACCGAGTCGAGGACATCCTCGAGATCGGCAAGATCGGGCAGATGCTCGGCCAACGGCGGGAGATCATCGAGGGAGGCGATGCCCATGCGCTCGAGAAAGTGCGATGTCGTGCGGTACAGGATCGAGCCGTCATCGTGGCCAGCCTCCTCGATGAGGCCACGAGCTATGAGGGTGCGAATGACTCCGTCAACGTTGACCCCGCGAACAGCGGCGACGCGGCCGCGGCTAACGGGCTGCCGGTAGGCGATGACGGCAAGGGTCTCGAGAGAGGCCTGAGTAAGTCGCGCCTGCTGCCCGTCGAGCACGAATCGCTCCACCAGCGGTGAACAATCAGCGCGGGTGTAGTAGCGCCATCCGCCGGCCACCTCGCGCAGCTCGAAGCCGCGCTCCTGGGCGTCGTACTCGGAGACGAGCTGCGCGATGGTCTCCTCGACCTCGGTTACGGGTCGACGCGTGGCCGCCGCGAGAGAGAGCACGGTCATGGGCTCATCGGCGAGCAGCAGAAGTGCCTCGAGACCGGCCGCCAGCGTCGGAGCGCCGAGCTCATCTGCAGGCACCTCCGCGTCGTCGACCTGATCGAGCTCGATGGTCTCCTCGACCACCGATTCATCAACGACGGTCTCCTCGACGGTGTCGTTCTCACTCATCGGCACTCCCCTGCTGGTCGCTCTCTTCGTCTGCTGTGTCGAGGTCCGCGTCAGGGATCTCGGCATCGAACCCGTCTTGAACCTGCGCGGAATCCGATGCCTCTACCTCAACCGCCTCGGCCACGGGAGTGCCCTCGAACTCGTCGACGATGGTGATTTCGCCCTCGTCGGGGCCGGTCCAGCGGATGGTGAGGTCACCGAGCGGGGTGATCTGCTCGAATGCGACCATCGCATCGCGATAGAGCTCGAGCAGCGCCAGGAAACGCCCGACAATAAGCATCGTGGTGTCGCAGTCGGCCACGAGCGCTCGGAAGGTCGAGGTGCGCTGGCGACGCATGCGATCAGCGATGATGACCGCCTGCTCGCGCACGCTGACCTTCTGCACGTGGATGTGGCCGATACCAACCTCAGCCACCGGCTTGGGTGCGAGCGCCTTGGCGGCGAGAGAGGCGAACTGATCGGGTCCGAGTCCGAGGAGAACCTCGGGCAGCAGGGCAGCGAACTGCGGTTCAAGGCCGACCGTGCGTGGCACGCGACGATGCGCGGATCCCATGCTCTCGGCGAAGAGTGCGGCAACCTCCTTGAAGGCGCGGTACTGCAGCAGCCTGGCGAACAGTAGATCTCGTGCCTCGAGCAGCGCGAGATCCTCTTCGTCCTCGACCTCACCACTGGGAAGGAGCCGAGCCGCCTTGAGATCAAGCAGCGTTGCCGCCACGACGAGGAAGCTGCTTGCCTCGTCAAGATCCCAGAGGGTTCCCTGACCGCGAATGTAGGAGATGAACTCGTCAGTGACCTGATGCAGGGCCAGCTCAGTGACCTCGAGCTTGTGCTTGGAGATCAGCTGCAGCAGAAGATCGAAGGGACCCTCGAAGTCGCCGACGTGCACGGAGAAGCCGGAGGGATCCTCGGTGACTGCAGGGGCATCGACCTCGGATTCAGTGGAAGCACTCACCGCGACAAGACCTCGCGCGCGAGCTGCTCATACGCCTGCGCACCCGTGCTTCCGGGGGCGTACGACGTGATTGGCTCGCCGGCGACTGCGGCATCGGGGAACTTCACCGTGCGATTGATGACAGTCTCGAACACGAGATCCCCGAAGGCACCGCGCACGGTCTCGAGCACCTCGCGACTGTGCAGGGTACGCGGGTCGTACATGGTTCCGAGAACGCCCATGATTTTCAGGTTCGGGTTCAGGCGTGAGGTCACCTTGTCGATGGTGTCCTTGAGCAAGGCCACGCCGCGCAGTGCGAAGTACTCGCACTCCATCGGGATGATGACCCCGGAGCTGGCTGTCAGCGCGTTGAGGGTGAGCAGGCCCAAGGAGGGCTGGCAGTCGATGAGGATCACGTCGTACTCATCGATGATCGGCGCGAGGGCTCGGCCGAGGGCATACTCGCGACCCACCTCGCTCACCAGCTGCAGTTCGGCGGCCGAGAGGTCGATGTTGCTCGGCAGTAGATCGAGGTTCTCGACATCGGTCGAGACGATGACGTCACCCACATGGCAGTCGAGCTGGGTGAGCAGGTTGTAGATCGACAGCTCCATCTCATTGGGATTGAGTCCGAAGGAGATGGACAGCGCTCCCTGGGGGTCGAAGTCGACCAGGAGCACGCGACGTCCGTATCCGGCCAAAGCCGCCCCGAGGCTCACGGTTGAGGTGGTCTTGCCGACACCGCCCTTCTGGTTGACCATGGCAAGGACCCTGGCAGGGCCGTGCGAGGTCAAGGGGGCAGGTTCGGGGATCTCACGACTCACAATCCGACTCTACTGTGCGGGGGTCGTGATTTCGGGCGTCCTCCCCCGCGGCGGCGGTGCCTGAGCGCTCCTGCGGATCCCTGGGGCTCACGCGGCGCCTCAGAGCGCCCGGGGGTGGCTCGTGGCATACACCTGCCGGAGGGTCTCGGCCGTCACCTGGGTGTAGATCTGCGTCGTCGTCACCGACGAATGACCGAGGAGTTCCTGCACCACTCGGACATCAGCCCCGCCCTCGAGCAGATGCGTCGCGAAGGAGTGCCTCATCGTGTGCGGGCTCACGGCCGTCTCGATTCCGGCCCTGCGGGCCGCCGACGACAGCACCTCCCAGGCGCTTTGTCGCGAGAGCGGTGCGCCACGCGTGTTGAGGAATACCCGTGGAGTGCCGCGTCCTTTGACGGCAAAAGCCGGCCTTCCGCGCACCAGATACTCCGACAGGGACGCTGCCGCGTACTCCCCCAGGGGAAGCCTGCGCTGCTTGTCGCCCTTGCCGGTCACCACCAGCGTGCGCTGGTCGAAGTCGAGATCATCGACATCGAGCCCGACGGCCTCCGAGATACGGACCCCGGTGCCGTAGAGCAATTCGAGCAGGGCACGGTCGCGAAGCCCGGCGGGCGTCTCAAGGTCACTGCAGGCTCCCAGGATGGCCGAGATCTCGGCATAGCTCAGCGCCTTCGGCAGCCGCTGCGGGATTGATGAGGGCCGAAGGTCGACGCACGGGTCCGAGACCGTCCAGCCCTCGCGCACGGCGAACTTGTGGAAGCCGCGCACCGCGATGACAGCCCGAGCCGAGCTCGAGGCCGAGAGCGCAGGACCGTGATCATCCGCGTGACGCAGTGACGCCGCGTAGTCGGACACGTCATTGGCGCCGATGGCGTCGATGTGCACGAGACCTCGGCTCATGCACCACGACTCATACCTGCGCAGGTCGCGCGTATACGCCTGTACCGTGTGGGCACTGAGACCGCGCTCGACGGCAATGTGATCGAGATACCCGATCACCGCATCGCGTAGTGACGTGGCGATCAGGCAAGCACCTCAGCAAGCGAGAGGGCGGCGAGCCCGAAGGCGTCGGCCACCGCGGCGTAGGTGATCTGCCCGTCGTGAACATTGAGCCCGAGTGCGAGCGAATGATCATCGCGAGCCGCTTGCTTCCATCCCTTGTCGGCGATGGCCACGGCATAGGGCAGCGTCACGTTGGTCAGCGCATAGGTCGAGGTATGCGGCACCGCACCCGGCATGTTCGCCACGCAGTAGAAAAGCGAGTTGTGCACGGGGTATGTGGGCTCTGCATGAGTGGTCGGGCGCGAATCCTCGAAACAGCCGCCCTGGTCGATGGCAATGTCGACGAGCACCGAGCCCGGCTTCATGCGCGAGACCATGTCGTTGGTGACGAGCTTGGGCGCCTTCGCTCCGGGTACCAGAACCGCACCGATGACCATGTCGGCGTCCTTGATCGCGTGCTCGATCTCGTAGGCATTCGAGGCGATGGTCTGCATGTGACCCTGGTAGATGGCGTCGACATGACGCAGGCGATTGATGTTCGTGTCGAAGAGCAGCACCTCGGCCTGCATGCCCAGCGCGATGGCCGCAGCGTTCATGCCGGCTACTCCGGCACCGAGCACGACGACCTTGGCAGCGTAGACTCCCGACACACCGCCCATCAGGACCCCACGACCACCGTAGGGGCGCATCAGCGCCTGGGATCCGACCTGCGGGGCAAGCCGGCCGGCGACCTCGGACATCGGCGCAAGCAGGGGCAGACTGCGATCGGGCATCTCGACGGTCTCGTAGGCGATGGCCGTTGCCCCCGAAGCCACCAGGGCATCGGTGCACTCGCGCGAGGCTGCCAGGTGCAGGTAGGTGAAGAGGATCTGGTTCTTGCGGATCTTGGAGTACTCGGAGGGGATGGGCTCCTTGACCTTCATGATCATCTCGGCCGAGGCCCATACGTCATCAGCAGTCGGAAGGATCGTGGCTCCGGCGCGTACGTAGTCGTCATTGGTGATGGAGGAGCCGAGTCCTGCGTCGGTCTCGATGACGACCTCGTGTCCGTGGCGCACCAGTTCGTTCACGCCGGCAGGGGTTATCGCCACCCGGAACTCGTTGTTCTTGATCTCCTTGGGGATTCCGACCTTCACGACTTCCTCCTCGCGCCCTGCCCTCGCACGGCTCTTCGTCGATAGTAGGCCTGGGCACGCGGTTTCGGGCTGACACGCACCACCGCTTGGGAGCGAGCCTCGTGCGTCACTCGCCTCGATGGACACGGTCCTCCCGAACCAGGTGCTCGCGTACTTGCCACGGCGCATCGGCGGGGCGGAGTCCATCCCAGCCGCCCGCACGCGCTGCGTGCGCGGCCAGGATGCCGACGACGGCGCTGGGACTGCCGAGTCGGCCGTCGAGCACGAGCCCGAACGCCTCTTCGAGGGGAATCCATGCACGCGGCAGGAAGGCCTCCTCAGCTTCCCCCGTGTGCGGGCGTCCGCCCGGAATCTCGGAGAGGTCACGAGCCAGGAAGACCCGGATCGCCTCGCTCGAGCCTCCCGGACTGTTGAAGAAGTCCACCAGGACGTTCCAGGTCGATGCCCGGTAACCCGACTCCTCGGCCAGCTCGCGCACGGCGGTCAGGTGCGCAGCCTCGCCGCTGACATCGAGGAGACCGGCCGGCGGCTCGAAGACCATCATCGCGATGGGATGCCGGTACTGACGGATCAGCAGTACACGATCATGGTCGTCGATAGCGATGACGACGACGGCGCCCGGATGGACGAGCACGTCGCGCTCGACAGTCGAGTCATGGATCTCCACGACATCGGAACGCACCGACCAGACGTGGCCCGAGAACTGCAGTCGAGAGCTCAGGACCTCGGTGGCCGCGGGTGCATCAGCGATCTCGCCGCACCAGACCTCGTCGAGCACCTCAGGCCTGGGACGATGCCGCGGGAACGCCGGCGCGCTGCAGGGCAGCGGCCACGAGGCCGATGAACAGCGGATGCGCGCGAGTCGGACGCGAGCGTAGCTCGGGATGAGCCTGCGTTCCGACGTAGTACGGATGCACGCTCGCCGGCAGCTCGACGAACTCCACCAGGCGACCATCGGGCGAGGTGCCGGAGAACACGAAGCCCTTCTCCTCCAGAGGACCACGGTAGGCGTTGTTCACCTCGAAGCGATGACGATGGCGCTCGTCGATGTACGGCAGTCCGTAGGTGCGAGCCACCTGGGAGCCCTCGGCCAACTTGGCCGGGTACAGGCCTAGGCGCATGGTGCCTCCCATGTCGCGCTCGCCTGAGACAACGTCACGCTGGTCGGCCATCGTGGACACGACCGGGTGCGGGGTCGACTCGTCGAACTCCAGCGAGTTCGCGCCTTCGAGCCCCACGACGGTTCGCGCGTACTCGATCACCATGCACTGCAGGCCAAGGCACAGTCCGAGTGTCGGGAGGCCGGTCTCGCGGGCATAGGTCAGCGCACCCAGCTTGCCCTCGATACCACGAACGCCGAATCCGCCGGGCACGCAGATACCGTCGAGCCCGGAGAGTGCCTTGGCCGCTCCTTCGGCGGTGGCGCAGTCGTCGCTGCTCACCCAGCGGATGTTGACCTTGGCATCGTTGTGGAAGCCACCGGCGCGAATGGCCTCGGTGACGGACAGGTATGCATCGGGAAGATCGATGTACTTGCCGACCAATCCGATCGTGACCTCGTGCGCGGGCTGGTGAACCCGACGTAGCAGCTTGTCCCAGGTAGTCCAGTCGACATCGCGGAACGGCAGGTCAAGACGGCGGATCACGTACGCGTCGAGTCCCTCGGAGTGCAGAACCTTCGGGATGTCGTAGATGCTCGGTGCGTCGGTTGCCGCGACCACGGCCTCCTGATCGACGTCGCACATGAGGGAGATCTTGCGCTTGATCGCGGCAGGCACCGGACGATCCGCACGAAGGACGATCGCATCGGGCTGGATGCCGATATTGCGGAGCGCGGCAACCGAGTGCTGTGTCGGCTTGGTCTTCAGTTCACCCGACGGGCCGATATACGGGAGGAGAGACACGTGCAGGAAGAAGACATTGTCGCGACCGATCTCGTGACGGACCTGGCGCACTGACTCCAGGAACGGGAGTGACTCGATATCACCCACCGTGCCACCAACCTCGGTGATCACGACGTCGACATCGGGCGTCGCCATCCGCCGAATTCGGGACTTGATCTCGTTGGTGCTGTGCGGGATGACCTGAACGGTGTCGCCGAGGTACTCGCCACGGCGCTCCTTGGCGATCACGGTCGAGTAGACCTGGCCCGTGGTGACGTTCGCCGAACCGTGAAGATCGGTGTCGAGGAACCGCTCGTAGTGCCCGATATCGAGGTCTGTCTCGGTTCCGTCGTCGGTGACGAACACCTCGCCGTGCTGGAACGGATTCATCGTCCCGGGGTCGACGTTCAGGTAGGGATCGAGTTTCTGCATCGTGACGCGGAGTCCGCGTGCGGAGAGAAGATTCCCGAGGCTAGATGCCGTGAGGCCCTTGCCGAGAGAGGAGGCAACGCCTCCGGTGACGAATACATGCTTGGTCTGTCGGCTGCGGTCCACGGAAGGTCAGACTATCAGTGCCAGGAGTCAGGCCGACCAGGACGCGCGGGCCGCTGAGGCGAGGTCGAGCAACTCGCGGGCATGTGCCGCACCTGCCGTGGAGTCCTCCAGCCCGGAGAGCATGCGCACGAGTTCAGTCACTCGCGCATCTCCTGTCACGGCACTGACATTCGAGGAGGTAACCATGCCGTCAGCCCCCTTGCTCACGACAAGATGCACATCCGCGAATGCCGCCACCTGTGGCAGGTGCGTGACCACGAGGACCTGGGAGGTTTGTCCGAGCAGGGCCAGCTTGCGGCCCACCTCCACGGCTGCGCGTCCGCCGATGCCCGCATCGACCTCATCGAAGACGAAGGTGGCGACCGGATCAGCCCCGGCGAGTACGACCTCGATCGCGAGCATGACACGAGATAGCTCACCGCCTGATGCAGAGACCGCGAGCGGTCGCGGAGTGCCGCCTTTGTGCGGAAGAAGCATGAACTCCACTTGATCCGCACCCTGAGAGTTCCAGTCGGCGGGATCCTCGGCAGTCGTGAGTTCGACGGAGAACACCGCATCGGGCAGGGCCAGCTCGCGCAGCTCGGACGTGACGGCCTTGGCGAGCCGGGTCGCGGCAGCAGCGCGGGCGCCGGAGAGGGCACGGGCAGCGGTCACCAGGCCGGAGTGCAGGATGATGAGAGCCTGCTCTAGCTCCTCGATCGTCGAGTCATCATCGGCCACCTCGGCGACCAGCGCCCTCGACGACTCGGCCCAGGCAATGACCTCGTCGATCGTCGAGCCGTACCTGCGCTTGAGCGCAGTGAGCTGACTACGCCGCTCCTCGACCCAGGCCTGCCGGGCCGGATCCGCGTCGATGTCCGAGGCATACGAGGCCAGGTCGATACCGATCTCCCCGAGGGAACCGGCGGCCTCCTTGAGTCGCCCAACCAAGGGCAGGAGCGTCGCGTCAACCTCACCGGCGCGCTCGAGTGCTCGTAGCGCCTGGTGCACCGTCGTGAGCGCATCGGCGGTCGAGTCGCTCTCGGCATCGCCGACAAGTCGGGAGCGCGCCTCCATGACGTCAGCTAGCAGGCCACCGGAATTCGCGAGGATCGCCGACTGCCGATCGAGCTCGATGTCCTCCCCCGCGGTCGGGGCAACGGAATCCATCTCGGCCAGGGCCTCGGTCAGTCGCGAGGCCTCGGCGATGCGAGCATCCCTCGTGGACCTGAGCTCCGCGAGACGAGTGGTCGCACCAGTCCACTCGCGGAAGGCATCGCGGAACCCACGACGCGCGGATTCGACCTTGGTGCCGCCGAATCGATCGAGCAGCTCGCGTTGCTTCGATGGGCTCCTCAGCCGTAGTTGATCGGACTGCCCGTGCACGGCGATGATCTCTCCGCACACCTCCTCGAGAACTACGGCAGGCACTGATCGTCCGCCGGCGAAGGCACGACTTCGTCCCTCACGTGCCACGGATCGCGACATCGTGAAGACGACAGCGTCGCCGGCGGTCTCGACTTCGGCTCCGGCCTCATCGAGGCGCGAGCTGACCGCATGCGCAGCCGACCCACGCAGGCTCCACTCGCCGTCGACATCGGCTCTCTCGGAGCCATGACGCACCAAGGAGGCATCGGCCTTGCCGCCCATCAGAAGCGACAGGCCGGTGAGCAGCATGGTCTTGCCAGCACCGGTCTCGCCGGTCACGGCCGTAAGGCCCGGAGTGAGAGTGATCTGGGACTCGGAGATGACTCCCAGATTCCGGATCCGGATGCTCTCAATCACGTCGGCCGCGCCAGCCGGTGACGGGCAGGTCGAACTTCGCCACGAGCCGATCGGTGAACGGAGCGGTGACAATGCGAGCGAAGCGGATCGGCTGCTCCGCGCGACGCACCTCAATGCGTGAGCCGCCCGCGACATCGATCATCCGACGACCATCGGCTGCGAGCACCGCGTGCGACTGAGACTGAAGCTCGAAGGCGACCACGCTGAGCGGCGACACGACCAGCGGCCTGGCGAAGAGCGCATGGGCACTCAGCGGCACGACCAGGATCGCCGATACCTCGGGCCACACGACTGGACCGCCGGCAGAGAAACCGTATGCCGTGGAACCCGTGGGGGTGGAGCAGACGACTCCGTCGCAGCCCCAGCTCGAGAGGGGGCGACCGTCGATCTCGACAACGAGATCGATCATGTGCTCGCGAGCGATCTTCTCGACGCTGATCTCGTTCAGTGCCCACGTGCGATCCGCCTCTTGGCTGTTGACGAGCACGCGAACATCGAGGGCCATCCGTTCCTCGACGGACCAGTCTCCACTGACGATGGCCGTGACGACGGCGTCGGCATCCTCGGACTCGGCCTCGGCCAGGAAGCCCACGTGGCCGAGGTTCACGCCCAGGATGGGAGCGCCGGCCGAACGGGCGCGCTCAGCTGCCCGCAGGATCGTGCCATCACCCCCCAGGACGACAACCAATTGGCACCCATCTCCGGCATGATCGTCTGCGGCCACGATGCGCGCACCCAGCGCCGCAGCCTCCGGCCAGATCTCGGCATCGTCGGCGGCGACCGCTACGTCAACCCCGGCATGACGAAGGGCGGAGATCACCGTGGCGCCGATCTGACGGGCCTCGTCGCGGGCGGGATTGATAGTCAGCAGAACCTGAGACGGCTTCACTGGGGTCCCTCCTCGATGGCCCGGTCGATCATTGACTCGAGCGTATCCGTCGCAGTCTCGCCCTCGGCCAGCCACAGGAAGAACTCCACGTTGCCGCTCGGGCCGGGAAGGGGGCTAGCGACGACTCCTCGCGTGGTCAGGCCCAGGCCTGCCGCGGCTATCGCGACCTTACGCACGGCACCGGCCCGGAGGGCGGGATCGCGAATGACCCCATCACCGACCGATTCTCGTCCGACCTCGAACTGCGGCTTGACCATGAGCAGAAAGTCGGCATCAGGCGCGGCCGTGGCTCGGAGGGCCGGCAGCACGATCTCCAGGGAGATGAAGGAGAGGTCGGCGACAACGAGACCCGGACGAAAGGGGAAGTCATCTCCGCTCATCGAGCGGACGTTCATGCGCTCATAGACATGCACGCGCGAATCAGTGCGCAGCGACCAGGCCAGCTGCCCGTACCCGACATCGACAGCGAGCACCTCAGCCGCGCCCCGACGCAGGAGTACCTCGGTGAAACCGCCGGTGGAGGCGCCTGCATCCAGGCAGAGACGATCCGCGACGGCGATCTCGAAGAAATAATCGAGTGCGCCTGCGAGCTTCACGGCCCCTCGGGAGACGTAGCCGTGACCGACGTCATCGACGTTGACGACAATGGAATCGAAGTCATTGACCTGAGTGGCCGGCTTTGCTGCCACGGCGCCTCGCACGACCACGGCTCCTGCATCGATGAGCTCGCGCGCGTGCTCGCGTGAGCGAGCCAGGCCGCGTCGAGTGAGCTCGGCATCGAGCCTGCGGAGGGCCATGGGTCAGGAGCGAGCGGTGTCGCTGAGATCGGTCAGACGACCGCGCAACTGATCGTGGATCGAGGTGAAGATCTGCACGTGCTCCCCCAGCTCGGCAGTCTCGAGTGCGCGCAAATCCTCGAGCGCGGAGTCGACGGTCGCATCGCCGGTGGGCTCCCAGACCTCGAGCACGAGATCGGCGGGAGCCTCCTCGAGCACCATGAGGTCTTCGACGCTGTCGGCAACTGCCGCGTCATTCACGTTCTCATCCATGATCGGGATCCTCAAGGTAGATCTTCTTCTTAGGTGCCGGAACTGACTCCACCGTAGCGGCCGCCGGCTCCGACGTGCGCTGCGCGATCTCCTGCCGAACCTCACCCAGCTCGCTCTCGAGTCGCTGGACGTGACGGCGCAATGCCGCCAGTTCGTCCTCGCGCACGAAGCCCATGCGGCCGACCGCCTTGTCGACCTCGGTGCGGATCATGCCGGTGAGCAGGTCACGATTGCCCTTGCTTGTCGCCATGAGGTCATCGGCGAGCTCCTGGACCTGACCCACGACATCCGGGGCTTTCGTGCCCAGGCTCATTCCCTGGTTCACCAGCGACATGGCCAGCTCACGGGCCTTGGCCGCCGTGACCTCGGTCAGGCCGCTGGCCATCTGCAGATAGCCCCGAAGATCGTCAAGCATGGAATCCTCCTCGAAAGTCACTCCACCGTACTGGTTCGGTCAGCAGGCTTCGCAGATCCGCGCCCACGTAGGTGGGAACCTCGTCACCGGTCGCGGTCACGGCTTCCGCAGCCGAGCACACCCCGGTCAGGACAAGCAGGGTCTGCAGGCCGGCGCGGTTGCCGCCCTCGATGTCGGTATCGAGTCGATCGCCGACCATGAGCCCGTTCCTCGCCCCCGTTCGGGCGAGTGCCTCGTCGAACAGTGCTCGCTCGGGCTTGCCGGCCACGGCGTCGGGGCGTCGGCCCGTGGCATGTGCCACCGCCATCACCAGCGAGCCATTGCCCGGTGCAATGCCGCGCGGAGTCGGGAAGGTCGCGTCGAGATTGGTGGCGATCCAGGGAATCCCGCGACGCAGCGCATAGGTGGCCTCAGCGAGATCGGCCCAGCCGAGTTCAGGCCCGTAGCCCTGCATGACCGCATCGGGCTGATCGTCACTCGAATGGACCGGGACGAACCCTCGCTCGGACAGGGCAGCCGCGACTCCCGGG
>JBJSWO010000034.1:0-10163 GCA_046085905.1 Actinomycetes bacterium
TCCAAGCTGGGCAGCCACTGCACCAGAATGGCGTGCAGTGCATCTTCTGTGGGCAGGAGCTGACGGACTCCCGTAAGCACGACATCGAGAGGCACTTCTCAGACGAGGTCGCGAAGGTTCAGCGCGAACTAGATGACCTGCTGACGGCGACCGAGGAGGTGACAGCCGCTGTCGACGCGGTTATCCGAAGAGTCCCCGATCGGGGGCTTCTCTTTGAGGACCTCCGGGAGGGATTCGACGAGGGTGCTCAGGCCATTCTGGAGCAATCTGAACCACTGCTGAACTGGGCTCGGCAGCTTGCGGCCCGGTTGCAGCTGAAGCGGTCCAACGTCCTCGAACGCGTGGATTCCACTGTGTCACCCTCGCCTGTGGTCGACGGCAGCTCGCTGGAAAGGGTGCGAGCGGCTCACAACGCGCGTGTGGCACAACATTCGACGCTCATTGCTTCCGCGGCGCGAGAAATTGAAGTGCACCATCTCAAGGCAGAAGAGGCTTCGTTCGATGAATGGTCGGCGAAGGAGCAGGCATCGAAAGAGACTCAACACGCTGCCGATGAGCGGATCGCTGAAATAGATTCAGAACTGGCCTCTCTCGGCAACGACGCCGGTGATCCAACTCCCTCTGCAGATGTCCTCACTCGGGAAGTGGCTCGACTTCTTGGCCGGGATGAGCTCTCCTTCAGTGCTGTGGAAGGGCGATACGTCGTTACGCGGGATGGTGATCCCGCCGTGAATCTGAGCGTCGGTGAGCGATCGGCCATAACGCTCGTGCACTTCCTGGAAAAGGTGGCCCGACACGACGCCTCAAACGGTCGACCTATCGTCGTCATCGACGACCCCGTGTCGAGTCTCGACAGCAATGTCTTCATGGGTATCTCGACCTACATCTGGGCAGCAGCGATGCGTCGAGACATGTGCCAGCTCGTCCTCCTGACGCACAATTTCGATCTGTTCAAGCAATGGGATGTTCAGCTCGAAAGTCTGCACAGGGATAAGCGCATGGCTGCCGACTATCCTGCGAATCTTTACGAACTTAGGTCGCGACACGTGATGAGAGGCGGTCTAGCCCGGCGCCGTGCTGCCGTGGTGAAGTGGCCCGAGTCCGAACTAGTCCGTAAGAAGGTTCGGTCCAGCTATCACCACGCTTTCGTGTTGGTCGTGGACGCGAGCCGCCGACTTGCCGAGGACGACTCGCTAGAGAACCGACTCGATGCGCAACTCCTATTCCCCAACGTGATCCGTCGCATCCTTGAGTCGTTCTTGGCCTTCAAGCGCCCTGAGTGGGCGGGTGACTTCACAACCTCCATGCGTGATGCTGGCCGGTTGCTGGTTGATTCGGGCTATCCCGGGGATGCGGATGCTCTTCGGCTGCAACTAACGCGATTCGCACATGCCTACTCGCATAGTCAGTCTCCAGAGACTGATGAGTCGCTGAGTCCGGATGAGGTTGGTGCAGTCATCCGTTCCGTCTTTGTGTTCATGGACCAGATCGACCACAACCACTTCGTCGGGTTGTGCGCAGTCGTTGGTGTAGCTCCCGACGACCTGTTGCGTGCGCCAGGCAGGCCCATTGAGGGTGCGCCTGAAGTCCCATGAGTTGTTGAGCCCGACGGTCAGCCCTACCAGCGGCTCTGCAGATTACGTCACCGCAAGTGCGGCTGAATCGAGCCACTCCCCGTTCAAGCGTGCATCATTCAAACTAGATCCAAGGTGACTCCGCTGCGACGCCGGGATTCCCGCTAGGGAGCACGTCGCCGAGTGACGAGATCCACCACAGTCGCCCGCTGGGCGTTCATCCGCTCAGCAATGCTTCGCCCATTGTCTCTGGACGCGTGGGCGTACGCCATGGCCGCGTTAACGGTCGAGTGCCCCATGCGCCGCTGGAGGTCCGTCAAGGTCGCTCCGTTCGTTGCGGCCAGCAGTTGGCCCGAGTGGCGGAGGTCGTGGACGCGCACACTCTCGTAGCCCAACGCCCGCAGCGTCCGGGTGATGGCGAGTTGGATGCCGTTGTAGGAGCACGTACCTGATCGCGTCGGGAAGATCAGCCCGTCGGGGCCGATGGGGGAGTAGTCCTTCATGTGCTCGCGCAGCGCCTCGGTCACGAACTCGGGCAGAACGATGGTGCGCACGCCGGCCCGGGACTTCGGCGTCTGGACCTGGTACTCGCCGTTCACGGGGTAGACGGCGCGCTCGACCCGGATCTGGGAGTGCTTGAGGTCGACGTCCTTGCGCCGCAACTCGGCGGCCTCGCCAAGACGGATGCCAGCCCAGGCCAGCAGGTAGACCGTGGCCTTGTAGCGGTCGGGCACCTGTCGGGCCAGCTCCTCGATCTCGTCGATGCCCAGCGTGGGGCGCTCGGTGTGTCGGTAGGTGCTCGCACCCTTGATCCGGCAGGGGTTGTTCGGGATGAGCTCGTCCTCGACGGCGGTGTTCATGATCGCCTTGAGCAGCCGGTAGGCGTGGGCCAGCGTCGCCGAGCCCACCTGGTCGGGTGTGGCGAACGGAGCCTTCTTTACGGCGACGACCCGCAGGTGCTCGCCGAGTTCGGCGTACCACTCGCGGACCACGGCCGGCGTCACGTCGCCGATCATCAGTGCGCCGATGCGGGGCTCGATGTGCAGATTCCACACCGAGCGGTACCGCTCGCGCGTCGATGCCTTGATCGGCCGCTGCGCCACCCAGGTGCGTCCGTACTCGCCCAGAGTGATGCGCGCGTGTTTCGGGGCCTTCCACGCTTCGCGCACGATGTCGGACTGGACGGTCGCGAGGTAGGCGTGGGCATCGGCCTTCGTGGCGAAGGTGCGCGGAGCGGAGCGCTGCAGTCCGTCGCCACCGACATAGCGCGCCTGGTAGCGCCCCGACGGCAGCTGTCGGACATTGCCGAACGTCCGCTTACGCGACTGCTTCGCGGCCACCGGATCCCCCTCGGATAGATCGTCAGAACTGTCCTTACGTCGTCCCACAAGTGCTACTCAAGTGGCACGTTCGTGGCACGATGATGACATTACGTCCGAAAGTGATTGCAGCGCAACAACTATTCGACCTGTTTTCGGTGCTCATAATCTGGTCGTCGTCGGTTCGAGCCCGACCCGCCCCACAAGAGATTCCATAAGCAGCGGAAACCGCCCTCACGGGTGAATCACCCGGCTACGCCTAGCCGATGACGACTGGTGCAGTCCTGGTGATGCCCACGCCGCCGTCCTTGGGCTCGTAGGACACGACCAAGGTGAACGTTGCCGGCGTGTAGGAGCGCGGAATACGCCAGCGCTTGCTCGCAATGCCCTTCTTGACGGGCGCATAGATCGACTTGCTCGAGATGTAGGCGCCCTTCGCGTTCGCGCGTACGAGTGCAATGCGTACGCGTCCCTGCGCCGACTTGGGAGCGAGTGCCGCCTTCATCGTGATGAATCGCCCGCGATTTACCTTTGTCGAGGCGGCCAGCTGCATCGATAGGCCCGAAGATGCTCCGGATCCTTTGCCATTGTCGTCAGCGATAGGGCTCGTGGCCAGGTCAATACCCGCTGCTCGAGCAGCATCGGCTCCTTGACCTGTAGCACCCGCGGCCGCAGTTGCTCCGCTTTCCGCCGCCCCACCTGCAGCGGTGCTTGATTCGCCGGCGCCTGCCGCGGGAGCAGAGCCCGATGCTTCAGTCGCGCCGGCTGAAGCATCGGCAGCCCCGGTGCCGCCATCGGCTGCCCCTGCCGCAGCATCGTTCTGCGGCACCGCTTGCATCAGGCCCGGGTCGGCACCGGCCGGAACACCGGCCTCAGCGGCGGCGCCCGCCACCTGGCCGTTCTGGGCAGCGACATTACGGACGTAGGTGAAGCTCTCGCCTGAGGTGAAGAGCGTGGTACCGACTCGGATCGTGAACCACGTGCGGATGAACTTGCCGCCGGCATTCCGGGGAATCCAAATGAAGGAGAGCTTGCGACCGATGGATGCAGGCTGCTCGAACATGCGCCGTTCGCCCCGGCAGGCATTTCCACGGGCATCTGTCAGGCAGGCATACAACCTTCGAGTCGCCACGCTCTCATTGGTTCCCAGCGCGCCCGTGGTCGTCGTAGCTACCTGCAGAACAGACAGTGGATCCACCGTGTTCCCGCGCACGGGGGATGCGCTGGGAGGATTAACGGAGAGAGTTGATGGGCTCGCAGTGGCTCCCGAACTGCTTGCGCCTGCAGCTGCGCGAGCCACGGGCACAACCGGCGCCGTGCGATCGGACGTGCTGCTGACGAGCCCGCTGGTCGCGGTGACGGTGAAGGTATACGCGGTGCCGTTGGTCAGCCCGGAGATTGCGCATCCCGTTGCCCCGGAGATCTCGCAGGTCTTGTCCTCGGGGTAGGAGTGTGCGACGAACTTCATGCCCGCAAGATTCGCGCGGTCGAAGTCCCACGTGATCGTGGCCCGGGCATCGCCTGGCGTGGCGTGCACGTTGGTGGCCCTGGCTTGATCCGACATCGATGCGATCTTGAACACCGTCCACGGGCTTCGCAGCTTCGTCCAGTAATAGGCGTTGATGCCCTTCGTGTCGGTGTGTCGCACCGTGAAGCCCTGTGCGACGCACAGGTAGCTATTCAGGTCGAATTGCGAGATGTTGATGTCGGCGGTGGTGAGCGCGTAAAGGAAGCGCCGCTCCTCCGTCCGGGGGGCGCTGAGGCAGTCCGGCGATGTCGAGATGCGCGTGAACAGACGTCGATCTGATCCGGCGTATTCCCACTTGCCCTGATCGCTCGGCGCTGCGGTGGTTCCGACGTTGAAGGTGACCTGCCCGGGGTGAAGACGGCAGTACCCATCGATGAAGGCGCGGTTGAAGGACGTCAGGGTCCCCTCCGCCGATTCGGAGGAACTCGGGATGCAGTTCGGCGCCTGTGCGCTCGAGCCATTGTTCACGCCGAAGCCGTTGCCGAGTGTCCTCGGAAGTACCTGCTCGACGCGACCCCAGTACCTCCCCACACGGCTGTAGGCCATCATGTCGCCGGGGTACCCCGGCGGAGTGATGAAGGGATCGGTGACGATGTCGAGCGGACCGGGCGCTGCTTGAGCTGCATGAGCTGCAGGTGCGAGCGATACGAGGCCGCAGGTCATGGCGACGGAGATCAGGAGGGCACTGAGTCGAGTTCTCATAGCCAGATCCTGAGACTGGGCCGAGCGTCTTTCAACCAATTTCTGCACTTCGGGGGGAATTCCCCCCAGTGGTCTTCGAACCCGCGACGTCCACGGGAGACTGGTTCTAGCATCCAGTCATGAAGAAGCTCGCAGCTATCCTCACCGCCGGTGCCCTGTGCGGAACCTTCATCGTCACTGCCCCTCCGGCGCTGGCCCAAGGCGACCTCTCGCACCCCACTCGCCCCGATGCCCATGCCCTCCTGCGGCAGGCCTACGCCGCGACAGTGAGCAGCCTCGGGCACCAAGGCGGGTCGATCGTGGTGGACGAATCGGCGAATCGAGATCGAGTCCTCTTCGGAAGGGATGTTCAGGCCGGCCGTCAACTCGAGTACGCCTACGGCGCCAGTTCTTCGGGTGAGTACTCCATTGCGGTGACGGATCAAGGCGCAGCGACTGGCTTCTGGGGCAACAACGCTCGTAATGGTCGTTGGTCAACTCTTGGCGCCGCCGGACCGTGGGCCTCGGATTTCATTCGCAATTCACCGCTGACCCTGATCACGGCGGTCACCGGAATGGATCGTCGCCTCGACATGGACGCGGCGGATGCGGCCAGCCGTCAGATCATGCTCGATCTCGCACTTCCGCCGGGAGCGAGTTCGGGGGGGCGCTCCTGGTCGGCCATGCGTGCCACTGTGTCGAGCTCGGCCACTGTGATCACTGCCCGCGCTCATTCCAAGTCCTGCAGGTACGGATCGATCTCGATACGAATCCGCGCGGGTCTGATCGCCAACTCCTCCTGGACGTCGACATGCGGTGCGAGCGGACGAATTTCCCGTAGTGCCGTGTGGAGCGATCATGGAGGCGCAACCGGGCCATTTCGTCTCGACGTCGTGACGCAAGCGCAAGCGATGGCGACTTCGGCAAATCCCTCCGCGTCGAATTCCTGGAAGTTGCTCACTCGCGCGGCCAATGAGACTGCCGCCACTTCGTGGTCCGACATCACTCGAGTCATGGACTCCACTCCCACCACCGTCGAGCATCAAGTCCCGGTCGTGCAGGCGCTGAGATTGCTCGATGTGCTGACTCGAAACGGCGCGACCGGCATCGTGCGGGCGCCCGCAGACAATGGTGCGGGTACCTACCTCATCACGGCTTCGGGAAGCAATGGCTACTTCCTCACCGTGGGTGACACGAAGTACGCCGGTGGCACGATCACGATCGGCGCGGATGGGCGCATCACTGCGATGCACCTGGGCTACCTGCAGGGAGATCACCCGGACGGCGAGACGATCACTTTCACTCGGTGACCTAGCAAGGGCGGCCGCGGTCAAGCGTGCCTGATTCCGGTGTTCCGCGCCCCGCGGGGTTTCAGTGCCTCCGCCGACCACCCGGGATCCCCCCTTCATGAAAGGATGAGGGGCTCCTTCGGGGGATTTCATCGCAGGAGAGGTGCACCATGGATCATTCAGCCGGCACAGGCGTCATCGGCGCAGCGTTCGCCATCGCACGCTCCTATCAGCCGAACCTGCTCACTCGCGCCTCGCGTGATCAGGCGATCATCACGGGTGTCACCTCCGCGGGTGCCTACGGCGTCTTCTCGGCAGGCGATTCGGTCCTCGGTGCCGTGGCCTCGCGGATCAGCCGCACCGAGGAGGCAGGCTCCGGTGCCCGCCTGCTCGTGGCAGGAGTCGCAGGCGCAGCAAGCGCGGGCGTAGCCCTGGCGCTTCCATGGCAGGAGCACGAGAGCAGCCGTCGTGCGATCGGCAGGCTTCTCGGCCAGACCACGGCGGCCATTGCGGCGGCCAGCATTGTCACGACGGCCGTCAATGGCCGCACCCCTGGGCTCAGCCGCAAGGCGGCCTTCGCCGCTGCTGCCGCAGTCGGGGTGGGCTCGTGGCTCAGCCTGAGGCCTTGGCAGCAGCGCACTGGATCCTGGGTTGATACGCAGTTGCCGGGAGCCATCGAGTCCGATGGCCACTACTTCCTCGAGGACAAGGCGCGTGAGGTCTCTCCCGCTCAATCGGCCGCGATCGGCCTGGGAGTCGCGGCAGTTACCTACGGTCTCGCCGTTGGCGAGTCCGCTCTCACTGGCGCACTCGCGAAGGCGGCGACCGTGGTGGTCGGCGGAGAGCCGCAGGATCACCGCATGCTCGGCCGGGTGACCTCAGCCGCGCTCACCGTAGGCACGATCTGGTTCGGCGTCGCGCAGGTGTCCGCCCTCCTCAGCAAGGGAGGCGGGGCGATCGAGCCCGGCATGAGCACCCCGCCGCAGGCTGCAGAGATCACCGGCAGCCCGGCATCCGGTATCGACTGGACGAAGGTCACGCGCGAGGGCGCGCGCTGGCTGGGCATGACCCTGCAGCCCGAGAACATCGCCTCCATCATGGGCGTCGACTCGGCGAAGCAGCCCATTCGTGTCTATGCATCGCTCGACATGACCGCTGATGACGAAGAGCGCGCGCGAATCCTCTTGTCAGAGATCGACCGCACGAAGGCGCTCGAGCGCAAGGCCTTCGCGCTGTTCAGCCCGACGGGTTCCGGCTACGTGAACTACGTCGCCAACGAGACCTTCGAGTACCTCATGCTCGGCGACTGCGCCTCGGCGGCGATTCAGTACTCCGTGCTGCCCTCGGCGCTCTCCCTCACTCGCGTGCCGACCGGCACCGCGCAGACACTGATGGTCATGCGTGGCATCGCTGAGCGACTCATGGCGATGCCTGCCGACAAGCGCCCCAAGGTCTTCCTGTTCGGCGAGAGTCTCGGATCCCAGGTCAGCCAGGAGATGTTCCGCGGTACCGGGATGCTCGGGCTGGAGGGCACGGGTGTCGATGCTGCAGTGTGGATCGGAACTCCGGCCGCCACGCAGTGGCGCAAGGAGATCTGGGGCACCCGCACCGTGGCTGAGGCGCCGGGGGTCGGCCCGGGTGCCGCGTACCTGCCGCGCAACCTGGTCGACTGGCGGGCTCTGCCGCAGGATCAGCGCGAGCAGGTGAAGTACCTCCTGCTCATGAATGGCGATGATCCGATTCCCAAGTTCGGTGCGCAGGTCGCCTGGCGCAAGCCCGAATGGCTCGGCCCCGATGACAAGCGCCCGTTCGGCGCCCCGCACGGCACGCGATGGCTGCCGGGCATGACAGTTCTCACCACGTTCTTCGACATGCAGAATGCGCTCGTGCCGACGCCGGGAGTCTTCGCCGAAGGCGGCCATGACTACCGCGACGTGCTGCCGCAGGCGATCCGCGACACCTGGCGACTCAGCGCGACTGACGAGCAGATGGCGCGAGTCAATGCCGCATTGCGCCAGCGTGAGCTCGCCTGGGAGCTCTACCGCGACTGGACATCGGCCCTTGCCAAGCCTGCGGACAAGCTCGAGGCGGCCAAGGCGAAGGTGCTGAAGACCGCGTCGAACTACACCGGTCGCTCGATCGATGAGGCAGAACTGCATCGCATCATCGACGAGGGATTGCAGCCGAAGTAGTCCGGGAGCTCGACTCGCAGCCAAACGAGTCAATTCGGGACTCGCTCCCCAGTCGGACTACTCGAGATCGACCTGGGTGAACAGGCCGGCATCGAGCCACCGAAGCAACTGAGCGTCAGCATCGAAGCCGGGCTCGATCTCGAGCGCATTTGCCCGAGCAGATCCGAGGCCTGCGCCATCGGCGAGGTGAGTCAGGTACACGTGTTCGGCCGGGTTCAGCGGCAGGACCATGACCTTCCACTGGGGTCGCAGGATAAGTGCATGGCTTGCCTCGCTCACGCTTTCCGGCAGGCAGGCATCGTCGTCTTCTTGATGAGCGCGCCAGATCTGCACTACGGACCATTCCGAAGCGAAGAGTCCGCAGGCAGGGTCCATTTGCACGCGAGCATTCATCATGAGTTCCGGTGGCAGCTCGAGCACGGTGCTCGACACGACAGGCGGGGCTGAGTGCGCGTAGTGGGTTCGGTGAATCGCCCACTCGAGGCGTGCCATGTCCGGGAAGTACGGGTAGTCGGCCACGTGAGGAAATGTCTCGAGAAAATCAGCGAATCCTGCTCCGAACTCGTTCAGGTCCGGACTACTCGAAGGGACGGCGATACCGAATTCCCGGCTCAGTCCTTCGAAGAATTCCTCGCCGACGAGCATCTCCATGACGGGATATGCGGCTCTCAGCACTCTCTCCCACGCGGTGAACTGATTGCCGCGGTAGAGGGCGAGACGATGGCGGCCGTGCTCTCCGGCGAAATGGCGAAGCGCTCGATCGGCCTGAGAGTCGTCCATGAGGGCCGTTGCGAAATCCTCCTGGGTCGCAGCAAGGCGCGCATGAGCAGTGGCCGGGGCGCGAACGGGATCGAGGTCGCTGTTCGACAGCTCACCCTTGTCAGCGACATCGACATCGAAATCGACTTCTATTGAAGTAGTCACGCTTCCAGCCAGGACTCGCGCGCGTTCTGCCTCTCCGAGGAGCACTCCCAGCGCCGGAATGTCGGTATCCCACTCGATGAGAGTCGGCTGGTGACCGAATCGTTCGATGGCCGCCTCATAGAGGAGCCAGACCGGATCGGCGACCAGATCGCCGTGGGTATCGATCACTGCTTCAGGGGTAACCAGATGCCCGCCGAGATGGATCTCCCCGACGGTTCCGACGGGGAGCTGCTGCATCGCGGTGAGCGCGTCCTCGCCGTGGTTGCATTGATTGACGTAGAGGTTGTTGACGTCCAGCAGCAGACCGCAGCCGGTGCGCGAAGCCAGCACTGCCAGGAATTGCGCTTCGCTCATCGAGTCCTGGTGGAAACGGACGTGGGTCGACAGGTTCTCGATGAGGAGCTGATGGTCCAGGGCTTCCTGCACGCGATCCACCCGCTCGCACATCAGCGACAGGGATGAATCGTCCAAAACGAGCGGCAGCAAGTCGTTGAGCTGGCGATCGCTGACGGCGCCCCACGACAGGTGCTCCGAGACGAGTGCAGGCTGGACGCTGAGGACGACGGACCGCACCCGATCCAGATGCTCAACGGAGAATCCACGGGCAGACCCCAGACCCAAGCCGACTCCGTGCAGGCTTAAGGGATAGTCCGCAC
>JBJSWO010000035.1:0-7181 GCA_046085905.1 Actinomycetes bacterium
GTCGGACCCACCAACAACTGGTGCGAACCCCGCGCCATGTACCGCCGGCTCGAACCCCTCACCCGCGGGGCCATGAAGGGCCGCACCATGTACGTCGTGCCCTACCTCATGGGACCTCCGGGCTCGCCCCTCGCCAAGGTCGGCGTCGAACTCACCGACTCCATCTACGTCGTCCTCAACATGCGCATCATGACCCGCATGGGCCAAGCCGCACTCGACCTCATCGGTGAGAACGGCGACTTCGTGCCCGCCGCGCACACCGTGGGCTACCCGCTAATCGACGAGGCCGGCAACCGCCGCGATGACGTCTCGTGGCCATGCAATGACACCAAGTACATCGTGCACTTCCCCGAGACCCGCGAGATCTGGTCATACGGCTCGGGCTACGGCGGAAATGCCCTCCTGGGCAAGAAGTGCTTCGCGCTGCGCATCGCCTCGGCCATGGCGCGCGATGAGGGCTGGCTGGCCGAGCACATGCTCATCCTGAAGCTCACCTCGCCGACCAACGATGTTCGCTACATCACGGCGGCATTCCCGTCGGCCTGCGGCAAGACGAACCTCGCCATGCTCGAGCCCACCGTGCCCGGCTGGAAGGTCGAGACCGTCGGTGACGACATCGCCTGGATGCGCTTCGGTGATGACGGTCGCCTGTACGCGATCAACCCGGAGGCCGGCTTCTTCGGCGTCGCCCCGGGCACCGGCATGGAGACCAACGCCAACGCGGTGAAGACCCTGTACGCGAACTGCATCTTCACCAACGTCGCGCTGACTGATGATGGCGACGTCTGGTGGGAGGGCCTGACCCCTGAGAAGCCCGCGCACCTGATCGACTGGAAGGGCAATGACTGGACCCCGGCCTCGACTGAGCCGTCCAGCCACCCCAATGCGCGCTTCACTGCTCCCGCTGACCAGTGCCCGTCGATCGCGCCGAACTTCGAGGATCCTGCCGGCGTGCCGATCGATGCGATTCTCTTCGGCGGCCGCCGCGCCACGAACGTCCCGCTCGTCACCGAGTCGCTCGACTGGCAGCACGGCGTGTTCATGGGCTCCTCGGTCTCATCTGAGACCACGGCTGCTGCGGTGGGCGCTGTCGGAGAACTGCGCCGCGATCCCTTCGCGATGCTGCCTTTCTGCGGCTACAACATGGCCGATTACTGGGGCCATTGGCTCAAGGTCGGCCAGCAGACCTCGGCCGACAAGCTGCCGAAGATCTACGCCGTCAACTGGTTCCGCAAGGATGACGAAGGAAGCTTCCTGTGGCCCGGCTACGGGGACAATTCACGCGTGCTCGAGTGGATCATCCGTCGACTCGAGGGTGAGGCCGGTGCGGTCGAGAGCCCGATCGGTCGGATGCCGGTGACCTCTGATCTCAATCTCGACGGCCTCGCGATCAGCCCGGAGCAGCTCGATCAGCTCTTCGCTGTCAGCCCCGACTCGTGGCTGGCCGAGTGCGACCTCACTGCCGAGTACTTTGCCAAGTTCGGCGAGCACCTGCCCTCGGCACTCAGCAGCGAGCTCGAGGCACTGCGCGGGCGTCTGGCCAGCGCATAGCAATGCACACGAAGACGGAGGGCGGCCATCGGCCGCCCTCCGTCTTCGTGTGCTGAGTGCTGCTACTGGGCCATCGTGGCAACGAGCACGGCCTTGATGCTGTGCATGCGATTCTCGGCCTGCTCGAAGACGATGCTGGCCGGTGACTCGAAGACCTCATCGGTGACCTCGACCCCGCCGGTCAGGCCGAACTCAGCCTCGACCTTGCGGCCCACGGCCGTATTGGCATCGTGGAAGGCCGGCAGGCAGTGCATGAACTTCGCGTCGGCGCGACCGGTGAGGGCCATGAGCGCGGCATCGACGCGGTAGGGCATGAGGAGTGCGACGCGGCTCGCCCACACCTCGGCCGGCTCGCCCATCGACACCCACACGTCGGTGTGCACGAACTGCGCACCGGGGATTCCGGCAGCCGGATCGTCGGTGAGCGTGATGGTCGCACCGCTCTCCGCAGCGCGTGCGGCGGCGAGGGCCTGCACCTCTTCACTCGGCCAGAGTTCCCTCGGCGCGACGATGCGCACGTCGGCCCCCATGATCGCTCCCATGACGAGTAGCGAGTTGCCCATGTTGCTCCGAGCGTCTCCGATATATGCGTACGAGAGCTGCCCTGGTGCGGCGTGCTCGCGCATGGTCTGGAAGTCAGCGAGCATCTGAGTCGGATGCCAGTCGTCGGTGAGGCCGTTGAAGACCGGCACGGAGGCGTACTCGGCGAGCTGCTCGACATTGGCGTGCGCGGCGCCGCGGTACTCGATTCCGTCGAACATGGTCGAGAGCACGCGAGCGGTGTCGGCGACGGACTCCTTGTGGCCGATCTGGGAAGTGCTCGGATCCAGGATGCTGACATGCCCGCCCTGGTCACGCATCGCGACCTCGAAGGAGATCTTGGTACGGGTAGAGGTCTTCTCGAAGATCAGCGCAATCTGCTTGCCGACCAGGCGCGGCTTTTCAGTTCCGCTCGCGCGTGCAGTCTTCAACTCGGCGGCCAGGTCAAGCAGGTACTCGAGTTCTGCCCGAGTGAAATCGGACTCCTTGAGGAAGTCGCGTCCGTAAAGCGTCATTACCCAACGCTACAGGAGGTCGCAGCCTCCCTAGGCAATCCCCAGAGCTCGAGGGCTCACGGCAAGAGCGATGTCGCGCCCGGCAGCCCGCAAGCCGTCACCCTTCTGCCTCGGGTAGTTGCGCGAGTCGAGACGCGCGTAGATGCGCTCACGCTCGTCCTCCGAAAGGCCGCCCCAGACTCCATACGGCTCGCGCGCTCGAACGGCATAGTCGGCGCATTCAAGACGCACCGTGCATCCGGCGCACACTCGCTTGGCCGCGCGATCGCGCTTGACCCGCGCAGAGCCGCGCTCATTCTGCGGGTGGAAGAACATCAGGGGATCGACATCGCGGCACGAGCCGAGCTCCTGCCAGTACCACTGCGCGTCGACCGGAACCTGGGCCAAGGGCTGTTGCGGCATGATCCCCACTCCTTCTGCCGTGTGCGTTTTCCGTTCATGCAACACGTTAGGTGTGAGGGGGCACTCTCCCGAAGGGTCAAAGGTCCCGATCTGGCGCCAGTGGTCCGTGAGCCCGGTCAGCGGACGACGGACGTCGCGGGGCTACTCGGCGGCAGGCTCGCCGCCCTGGGCCTCGACCTGAGCGGCGATCTGCGCGCGCACGTCGTCCATGTCGACCTCGCGCACCTTGGCGACCAGATCCGCGAGTTGTGCCTCAGGCAGCGCTCCGGGATTCGCGTAGAGCACCACGCCCTCGCGGATCGCCATCAGCGTGGGAATGGAGGTGATGTTGAAGGCGCCCGCGAGCTGCTGCTCGGCCTCGGTATCGACCTTGGCGAACACGATGTCGGGATTGGCCTCGGACACCTTCTCGTAAGTCGGGGCGAACTGCCGGCATGGTCCGCACCAGGCAGCCCAGAAGTCGATGAGCACGATCTCATTCCCGCTGACCGTGTCGTTGAAGGTTGCCTCGGTGATGTCGGTGGTCGCCATGGGACAAGCCTATGGACGTGCTGACGGATCCGCGCTGCCGGATCTACACTGCCCGCATGGCCGCCTACCTGATGTCCACTCCGCTGGATGCCCCGTCGATCGAGGGCAGCACCCTTCTCGAGGAGCGCACTGAGTTCAGCATCGACGAGGGCGATCACGAGCGCTTCGCGCACTACGTCGAGAAGGCCAAGATCATGGAAAGCGCCGTTACCGGGATTCCGGTCAAGGCCCTCTGCGGCAAGACCTGGGTCCCGAACCGCGACCCCTCCCGATTCCCGATCTGCCCCGAATGCCAGGAGATCCATGCCGGACTGCCGCGCGGCGGCGGAGACAAGGACTCCTGATCGCCGGCTCGAGAGGGCAGTAGCTTCCTCTCGAGCGACGCCGACAGGCATCTGAGAGGATGCAGGCGGAAGATTTCCATCAAAGGAGAGTCATGTCGCGTCGTCTGCTTGCCCCCGTCCTGACCATCGCTGCCGCGAGCCTGGTGCTCGCTGCCTGCGGTCAGGAGTCCACCCCGTCGGCTGCCTCCAGTGCCGCCGCGTCGACCGCTGCTTCCGCAGTCGCGACCGATGAATGCGCGCCCGCCAACCTGACAACGGTCACCGGTGGCCAGCTGACCATCGGCACCGACTCGCCGGCCTACCCGCCGTACTTCGTCACCGATGACGCCACCAAGGAGAACGGTGATCCGGCCAGCGGCCAGGGCTTCGAGTCTGCCGTGGCCTACGCCGTGGCCGAGGGCCTGGGCTTCACCAAGGATCAGGTGAAGTGGGAGGTCGTGCCGTTCAACTCCTCCTACGCCCCCGGCGACAAGAACTTCGACTTCGACATCAACCAGATCTCGATCACTCCTGAGCGCGCTGAGGTCGTCGACTTCTCCGACGGCTACTACACGGTGAACCAGGCGGTTGTCGCACTCGCGGACTCGCCGATCGCAGGAGCCACGACCATCGCCGAGCTGCAGAAGGCAAACCTAGGTGCCCAGGTCGGCACGACGTCGGCGACGTTCATCGACGAGGTCGTCAAGCCCGAGAACCAGGCACAGATCTTCAACGACACCAACGATGCCAAGAGCGCGATGCAGGCCGGCCAGATCGACGGGCTCGTCGTCGACCTGCCCACCGCGTTCTACATCACTGCTGTCGAGATCGAGAACAGCAAGATCGTCGGTCAGTTCCAGGCGCAGGAGGGCGGCGAGCAGTTCGGCATGCTCTTCGCCAAGGGCAATCCGCTGGTGACCTGCGTGAACAAGGTCCTGGGCGAGCTCAAGGCCTCCGGTGAACTGCAGGCGATTCAGGATCAGTGGCTCGCTGGCGAGTCCGCTCCGTACATCAAGCAGTAGCCCCAACGCAGGCGAGGGCGCTCGGTAGTCTTCGCCCGTGAACGCTCCCACGCCCGGCACTGAGGTCGCATACGTCGACCCTCAGCGCCGGGCGTTGGTGCGTCAGCGTGCCCGTCGCAATGCCCTGATCGGCATGGGCAGCCTCGTCGGCTTCGTCGTCGTGATCTCGCTGATCGTCTCGCGGACCCCCGGCTGGCCGGTGGTGCAGGAGACCTTCTTCAATGGCGAGGAATTCGTCAAGACATTCCCGGGCCTGCTCGAGGCCTTCATGCTCAATGTGCGGATTTTCCTGATCGCCGAGCCACTGATCCTGATCCTCGGCCTGCTAGTGGCACTCGCACGCACGCTGCGCTCGCCGATCTTCCTCCCGCTGCGAGTCATCGCCACGCTGTATGTCGACATCTTCCGCGGGATCCCGACGATTCTCGTGATCTTCCTTCTCGGCTTCGGCATTCCCGCACTCCGACTGGCCGGCTTCCCGAACGGTGCGATCTTCTGGGGCACCACGGCCCTCGTCCTCTCGTACGGCGCTTATGTCGCCGAGGTTTTCCGCGCAGGCATCGGCTCGGTACATCCGAGCCAGCGCATGGCCTCGCGATCGCTGGGCCTGAGCTCCTGGCAGACCAATCGCTACGTCGTGCTTCCGCAGGCGGTGCGCAATGTCATCCCGCCGCTGCTCAATGACTTCATCTCACTGCAGAAGGACACTGCGCTCGTCGCCGTGCTCGGCCCGATCGAGGTGCTGCGCCAGGCGCAGATCGACACGTCGTCATCCTTCAACTACACCCCGTACGTCGGCGCGGCACTCATCTTCATCGCGCTCACGATCCCGATGACCCGCTTCGCCGACTGGGTGCAGGAGCGCTCGGCTCGCCGTCGTCGCGCGGGAGGTGGAGCATGACCCATCCCATGCTCGACGTCTCGGGAGTCTGGAAGTCCTTCGAAGGGCATCCGGTGCTGCGCGGCATCGATATCAGCGTCGGCCATCATCAGGCCGTCGTGCTCATCGGTGCCTCGGGTTCCGGCAAGTCCACGCTCCTGCGCTGCATTAACGGTCTCGTCATGGTCGATGCGGGCCGGATCATGCTCGATGGCGACCTCGACGTCACCTCATTCGACACCGACATGGATGCCGCACGTCGACGCATCGGCATCGTCTTCCCGTCGTACAACCTCTTCCCGCACATGAGCGTGCTCGACAACGTGGCCCTTGCGCCCCGCAAGGTGCTGGGTCGGTCGAAGGCGGCGAGCATCGACGCGGCTCGCGGCCTGCTCGCGCGATTCGGTCTCGAATCGAAGGCCGATGAGTACCCCGACCGACTCTCGGGCGGCCAGGCCCAGCGCGTGGCCATCGTGCGCGCCCTGGCCATGGAGCCCGAGCTCATGCTCTTCGACGAGATCACCTCGGCCCTGGATCCGCTCCTGGTCGGCGAGGTGCTCGAGGCGGTGCGCGAGCTCAAGGAGTCCGGGCTCACCCTGCTCATGGCCACCCACGAGATGGGCTTCGCCAGGGAGGTCGCCGACAAGGTGTGCTTCCTCAAGGACGGAATCGTCCTCGAGCAGGGGACACCCGAGGTGATCTTCAGCGCCCCGCAGCGCGAGGAAACCCGCGAATTCCTGGCCCGCGTGCTCGGCTAGAGGGGTGTCGCACGAGGGGATTGCGCCGATGGGCCTCTACAGTCGAGGCGTCGCGGGTGCACACGGCACCCCACTCGCATGGAGGTACAACCCATGGCATCGGTAAACGCCGGTCCTTCCGAAGCACAGCTTGAGGCTGGTGCGCTCAATGCCATCGCACGTAACTGGTGGATCGTCCTGTTCTTCGGCATCATCAGCATCGTCGTCGGCATCTTCTGCGTGATGCAGCCCGAGGACGCCATCGCGATCCTCGCCATCCTGTTCGCCATCTGGCTGCTGGTCACCGGCATCTTCTCGATCGTCCGTGCATTCGCTCACGGGATCTCAGGCGGCATGCGCGCGCTGTTCATCATCACCGGCGTGCTCTCGCTCATCCTCGGCGCCATCGCCTTCCGCGCCTGGGCGCACAACGACAACATCCTTCTCGCTGCCTGGATCCTCGCCATCTTCATCGGCGTCGGCTTCCTGTTCCGCGGCATGTCGGTGCTCTTCGCGGGCATCGAGGGCAAGGGCCAGCCCGGTCGTGGCTGGAACATCTTCGCGGGCATCGTCATCATCATCGCCGGCCTGATGATCCTGACCGTCCCGACCTCGGTCGTGGCGCTCGCCTGGATCGTCGGCATCTGGCTGATCGTGATTGGTGTCTTCGAGATCGTCAG
>JBJSWO010000036.1:0-17713 GCA_046085905.1 Actinomycetes bacterium
TCTTCGTCCCGAACGAAGCGCGCTACCAAGCTGCGCTACACCCCGAAGGCTGCATGAGTCTAGCCCAGTCACGGGAGTGCTCAGTGACCGGTCACGGTGAGCAGGGTGGCCTCGGGCGGGCAGGCGAATCGCACGGGCGCATAGGGCGAGGTGCCCAGGCCCGCGGAGACATGCAGATGCGAGCCCTGATGGGAGGAGAGTCCCTTGGCCCTCGCGCGATCGAGATCGCAATTCGTGACGAGTGCGCCGATGCCGGGCAGCGCAAGCTGACCACCGTGAGTGTGCCCGGCGAGGATCAGGTCGGCTCCGTCACCGGCCATGCCATCGAGAACGCGCAAGTAGGGCGCGTGCACGACACCGAGTGCGAGATCAGCTTCATCGGCAAACTCCCCGGCGACATCGTCGTAACGGTCGCGTGAGATGTGCGGGTCATCGACACCACGCGCGTCGATCGTGCGCCCATCGACCTCGAGCACGCCTCGTGCGTTCGAGAGGTCAAGCCAGCCGGCATCGGTGAGGCCTGCGACGAGATCCGGCCACGGCAGCATCGGTCGACTCGGCTCGAGCTGCGATGGGCCGCGCAGGTACTGAGCCGGATTGAGCGGCCGTGGCGCGAAGTAGTCATTGCTGCCGAGCACGAACGCACCGGGCAAGTCGAGCAGTGCGTCAAGGGCGTCGAGTGCCTCGGGAACTGCCTCGGGATGAGAGAGGAAGTCGCCGGTCGCGATGACGGCATCGGGGCGCAACTCGCGCAGTGAGCGCACCCACTCCTTCTTCTTTCGCTGACCGGGAACGAGGTGAAGATCCGAGAGATGCAGGATTCGCAGCTCGGGCTGGCCTTTGCCCAGTGCGGGCACGGTAGCCCGACGCAGCGTGTAGTTCTGCGCTTCCCAGGCCGAGTACACGAGGCCGGCAGCACCCAGTGCGAGTACGCCCAGGGCGGCCTTCACGGGAGTGCGCATGGTCTGATCGTGGCATGAAGGGTGCGAGAATACGAAAATGAGCACCCTAAAGGCGACCTTGCAGGCGAACCTCACGACGGCCATGAAGGCTCGTGACGAACTCACCGCCGCGACTTTGCGCATGGCCCTCACGGCGATCACGAATGAGGAAGTGTCGGGCAAGTCGGCCCGCGAGCTCAGCGATGACGAGGTCATCACAGTGCTGGGTCGAGAGGCGAAGAAGCGTCGCGAGGCGGCCGAGGCCTTCGACTCTGCCGGTCATCCCGATCGCGCCGATCGCGAACGTGCCGAGCTCGGCGTTCTCACCGTCTACCTTCCGCAGCAGTTGACCGAGGCGGAGATCAGGGCAGTCGTCGAAGCGGCAGTCGCCCAGGTCGGTGCAGGAGCCCAGAATCTCGGTGCGGTGATGAAGATCGTGCAGCCGCAGGTCAAGGGCAAGGCCGATGGCGGCCAGGTTGCCGCGATCGTGCGTGCGGCACTCGGCTAGTTCGCGCTACTGCCCTGGCACGGGGGCCGGATCCTGTTGCACGGGTGCTGGGTCCTGCCCGGAAGCCTCTGGTTCGGTCGTCGGCGCATCCGATGCAGGCGCTTCGACAGATGCGGCCGGCTCCGGATTCGTGAACTCGAACTCCGGAACCAGCGGGGCAGCGGGAGCGCTGGGCTCGTAGTAGCTGACCGACGTTCCGCGGGCGGGCCTGAGCCCGACGCTCGACTGAAGGATGAAGTTGTTCGCGGCACGTCCCTCGGAGGCCCCCGTCATGGCCTCTTTCCAGATCGGCCCGGGCAATGTGCTGCCGAATACCTGCGAGTAGTAGCGACCCGCGATAGTGACGTCCTTCATCGGGAAGCCGTAGCCGCCGCGGGGATCACCGACCCATACGGCCGCCGCGATGTCAGGCGTGTAGCCGGCAAACCAGACGGCGGCCGATTCATTCGTCGTGCCCGTCTTGCCGGCAGCCGGCCTGTCCGCCAGTGACATTGCCCGACCGGTGCGGCCGCCGATGCCGCCATCGATCACGCCGGTCAGCAGGGCCGTCACCGAGTCCGCGACATCACGGGTGATCACCTGGGTGCAGTTGACCGGGGGCACCGGCACGGCGCGACCGTTGCGGTCGCGGATGTCGAGCAGGACACGTGGCGTGCAGTACGAGCCGTGGTTGGCGAATGTCGCGTAGGCATTGGCTACCTGAAGTGGCGTGACCTCCATCGTGCCGAGCGTGAATGAGGGAACGCGCAGCAGTGGTTCGCCCGAGCCAAGGCGCACGCCCATGGATTCTGCGATCTCGGGTGGTCGGCAAAGACCCGTTCGCTCCTCGAGAGCCATGAAGTAGGTGTTGATGGAGTACGCGGTCGCCTGTGCCATGTTGAAGGTTCCGGCACCCGTGCTGTTGCGGACGGTGATCGGTCCGTAGGAAACGCCGGTCTCGCAATTGACGAAATTCTCGAAGGTATTCGGGCTGGGGGAGGAGATGTACTCGTTTGGCGAGATCCCGGCCTCCAATGCAGCTGCGAGCGTGAAGATCTTGAACGTGGAGCCGGCCTGCATGCCGATGGTGCCTCCCGCTGCCCGATCGACGTTGTAGTTGTAAGTCGTGCGGCCTGGCCCGGAAGTGCCCCACAGGCGGTTCTGAGTCATGGCCAGTACGTTTCCTGTGCCTGGCTGGATCATCGTGATGGCGGCAGCTCGCTTGCTCTCGTCCTCGATCGGAATCTTGCTGGTCACCGCAGTGAACGCCGCTTGCTGTGCCTTCGCGTCAAGAGTCGTGCGAATCGTGTAGCCACCGCGCTTGAGAAATGCCTCGCGAGCCTCGGGGGTGTCACCGAACGTGCTGTCGGTGCGGATCATGTGCAGCACGTAGTCGCAGAAGAACGGCGCATACGAGGTCGTGCATCCGTTGGTCACGCGTGATGGCGCGAGAACCGATGACATTGGAGTGAGTGACGACTGCTCGGCCTGCGTCGCAGTGATGTATCCCTGGTCGGCCATGCGACGCAGGACGACATTTCGGCGCTTGGCAGACAGGTCGGGGTTGCGAAGGGGGTCGAATGCGGTGGGCTGCTGCACGATGCCGGCCAGCGTTGCCGCCTCGGTGAGAGTGAGTGCCGATGCGGGCTTGGAGAAGTAGCGTCGAGATGCGGCCTCTACTCCGTACGCCCCTGATCCGAAGTAGGCAATATTCAGGTAGCGCTGAAGGATCTCGGCCTTCGAGTAGCGCTTCTCGAGCGCGAGGGCAAGACGAACCTCGCGCAGCTTGCGCGTCGCACTGCGTCCGCGCGCCGCCTCGAGCTCCTCGCCGTTGCTTGCCTCGGTCACGAGCACGTTCTTGATGTACTGCATCGTCAGGGTCGAAGCACCCTCCTGCACGCCACCCGAGGAGGTGTTGGACGCGAGGGCACGCACGCCGCCTCGGAAGTCAAAGCCTCGGTGCTGCAGGAAGCGGGAGTCCTCGACAGCGACGATGGCCTGTCGCATCACGGGGGCGATCTCGCCGAGCGGGACCTCGACGCGATTCTGGTAGTAGAGGGTCGCGAGGGTCGTACCGTCGGAGGCCAGGATCACGGTGCGCTGTGGCAGGGGCGGGGTGTCGAGTGAGGCGGGCAGGGCCTCGAAGTTCTGCACGGCGCTCTTGGTCAGCACGCCAAGGCCGCCCACGAAGGGCACGGCAATCAGGGCCGCCACCACTCCGGTCGCGATGACCACCGCGAGAAGCGCCGCCAGGCCCCTGAGGGCGCTGCGGGAATCTTCGCGGTTCCGAGTCATGGTCATCAGACGTCAGCGTAAGTCGGCCTGTTCCCCTGGAGGCCATGGCGCGCGATGCGTGATCTCGTCCATGGGGTTCACGAGGACTATTGACACTAATTAACTAGTCAGGAATAGTTAATTAGAGCCTGTTTGCCGAGGGCTGCGGGGCGTAGCGTCCGCCAACAAGCACTTACAGCAGAGCGTCATCAGAAACAGCAGCGAGTGAAGGGGTGGTCGTAGTACATGTCGGTCGACTCAGCTTGGGCAGCACAGGCCGCCTGCCGTACCTCGGATCCTGACACCCTGTTCGTCCAAGGCGCCGCGCAGAACCGCGCCAAGGCCATCTGCTCCGGCTGCGTGGTACGCACCGACTGCCTGGCCGACGCCCTCGACAACCGGGTGGAATTCGGCGTCTGGGGCGGCATGACCGAGCGCGAGCGCCGTGCACTGCTGCGTCGGCGTCCGAACGTCACCTCGTGGCGGCACCTCCTCCAGACAGCCCAGGATGAATTCGATCGCCAGAGCATCCTGACCGGCCGTATCGGGGCCGTGTCCTAAGTAGTGAGAGCTGCACTTCGCAGCCCGAGCGCCGAACCGGGTTCTACCGCTCGGCGAGTGTCTCGCCGATAGCGCGCAATCCCGCGAGATCGTGGATGTCTTCCGCCATCGCCGGCATCATCGCCACCGGAACGCTCGGATGCGCTGCGGTGAACCTCTCAGCCAGGTGATGCTGACGCTCCGCCTGCGCTTGCCGGTTCGCATGAATCCCCAGCAGTGCGGCGGTGAGCTCGTGCCCCTCGCTGCTCAGTGAGGCAGCGGCCACGCGGGCGCGATCCGCTGACAGCTCCGGTGCATCGATGTACTGCACTCGATTGAGCACCAGGCCGGCGAGCGGCATCGAATCCGTCTTGAGTCGCTCGACGAAGTAGGCGGCCTCGCGCAGCGCGTCGCGCTCAGGTGCCGCGACCACGACGAATGACGTCCCCTCGTCCTTCAGCAGGGCATAGGTCGCGTCGGCTCGCTCGCGGAACCCGCCGAACGTCGTGTCGATCGCCGCGACGAAGGTGCCGACATCGGTAAGAACCTGCGTGCCCAGGATCTTGTTGAGCACACCGGTGAAGATGCCGAATCCGAGTGCGGCGATCTTGCCGATTCCCCGGCCGGCAGATCGAGCCGGCGCTGTCAGGATTCGAATGAACTTCCCGTCGAGAAATGAACCGAGTCGAGCCGGTGCATCGAGGAAGTCGAGTGCGCTTCGCGACGGTGGCGTATCGACGATGATCAAGTCCCAGGTGCCTTCAAGCTCGGCGCGGGCGCTCAACTGGCCGAGCTTCTCCATGGCCATGTACTCCTGCGTACCGGCGAAAGAGGAGGAAAGTGCCTGGTAGAAGGGGTTTTCCAGGATCTGCTTCGCTCGCTCCGGATCAGCATGCGTCTCGACGACCTCGTCGAAGGTGCGCTTCATGTCGAGCATCATCGCGTGCAGCGAGCCCGAGCCATCGGGCGAATGAATCCCCACGACCTCACGCGGAGTGTTGTCGAGGCTGGTGAGTCCGAGTGCCTGTGCGAGACGCTTCGCCGGGTCGATGGTCAGGACGCAGACCTTGCGGCCGTGCTCGGCAGCGCGAAGAGCCAGTGCTGCGGCGGTGGTCGTCTTGCCCACGCCGCCGGCGCCCGTGCACACCAGGATCCTGACCGCGTGATCCGCGATCAGTGCATCGATATCCAGTGACGGAGCACTCTCGAAGGAGGTCATCGAACCCCCTGCGCACGGAGGCAGGCGGCAAGTTCGTACAGGCCACCGAGGTCAACTCCTGAGGGAAGCAGCGGAAGGGTGAGGTGCCGCAGGCTGAGCTCGTCGATGCGCGTGAGCTCGCGCGCCTCGAGTGCGATGCGCAGTGCGTAATCGCGAGCCTCCGCGGCTAGCTCCTCTGCCAGGGAGGGCGCCGAAATCCCTGCGAATGCGAGATCACCCGAGATCTGCTCGACGGGAAGTCGTCCCTCGAGTGCCGCGGCACGCTGCTCATCGGTGAGAACCGAGGGGCGCGTCATGTTGACGAAGACCGATCCGACAGGAAGGCCCGCAGCGCTGAGCTCTGCGATCCCGTCGATGGTCTCCTGCACGGGCATCTCCTCGAGCAAGGTGACGAGATGAACGGCAGTGCGCGGTGATGCGATCACGCTCATGACGAGATCAGCGTGATTTCGAATCGGGCCGACCTTGGCCAGCCCTGACATCTCGGAGTTCACGTTGAGAAACTTGGTGATGCGACCGGTCGGCGGGGCATCGATCACCACGGCGTCGTAGTTGTTCCGCTTGTCGTCCGGCTTGCGCCGAACGACCTCGACCGCCTTGCCGGTGAGAAGGACATCGCGGAGGCCCGGAGCGATCGTGGTGGCGAAGTCGACGGCACCCATCTTCTTCAAGGCCGCGCCGGCCCGGCGCAGGTTGTAGAACTGCTCCAGGTAGTCGAGTAGTGCCTCCTGCGGATCCACGGCCAGCGCCCACACCTCGCCGCCATCGGGGGCGACGCAGATCATCCGCTCCTCGTAGGGCAGTGGCGCCGTGTCGAAGAGCTGTGCGATCCCCTGGCGACCCTCGACCTCCATCAGCAGGGTTCGCCTGCCGCCGTGCGCCAGCGCGAGTGCCAGGGAGGCGGCGACAGTGGTCTTACCGGTGCCGCCCTTGCCGGATACGACATGCAGGTCGACTCCGGGCCACGGCTGCACATCGCTCACGGAACCAGCCTATGCGCTACTGCAGGATCACCTACTACTGTCGCTCCATGACCACATGGGAATACGCCACAGTGCCGTTGCTCGTTCATGCCACCAAGCAGATCCTCGACAACTGGGGTCTTGATGGCTGGGAACTCGTTCAGGTCGTGCCGGGCCCGAACTCCGAGAACCTCATCGCCTACATGAAGCGACCGCTGGCCTAGTCATGTCACAGGTCGAGGCTCGACTCGCCGCTGCGGGTCACACCGTTCCCGAGGCAACCACGCCGCTCGCCGCTTACGTCCCGGCGGTTGTCACCGGGCGTTACGTGCATACCTCAGGCCAGCTCCCCGTCGTCGACGGAGAGCTGCTCGCCACCGGGAAAGTCGGAGTGGAGATCGATCCCGATCAGGCAGCAGAGCTCGCTGCACGGTGCGCGCTCAACGCGATTGCCGCGATCAAGTCCGTCATCGGTGATCTCGACAAGGTCGTGCGAGTCGTCAAGGTGGTCGGCTTCGTCGCAAGCGATCCTGAGTTCTCGGGCCAGCCCGCGGTCATGAACGGTGCGAGCAACCTGCTGCTCGAGGCCTTCGGCGAGGCCGGTCGGCATGCTCGTTCAGCAGTGGGCGTCGCCGTGCTCCCTCGCAATGCACCGGTCGAGGTTGAGGTCATCGTCGAGGTAGCCGACTAGCCATGTCAGTGGTGCGCGAGCGCGCGCTCCTGCTCGCATCAGGATCGCAGGAGTGGGTACCTCCCGTTCCTCGCCCGGCCTCTACGCTCGTGCTCATCCGCGACGGCGACTCAGGTGTCGAGACTTTCCTCATGAGACGCCCGCTCACCATGAAGTTCGCTCCGGGGATGTCGGTGTATCCGGGCGGGGCGCTGGACTCAGCGGATTTCGAAGCCGCAATCACCGAAGCCCTCGATTCGGATTTCGCATGCGCGAATGCGGTACGCGCCAGCGCCTCGGAGCGCGAGTTCCGCGCACTGCTCGCCTGTGCGATTCGCGAGACCAAGGAGGAGGCCGGAGTCGAATTCACGGATGCCCGAGAAGTCGTCCTCGCTGATCACTGGGTGACGCCCGAGCATGAGAGTCGTCGATTCGACGTCCGATTCTTCATCGCCAGGATTCCGGACGGTCAGAGCGCCTACGTAGCGTCCGGCGAGGCAGATCACGCCGAATGGATCCGACCGTCGGATGCGCTGGACCGTCATGCGCGGGACGAATTGCCCATGCTCAGGCCCACTCTCGAGGTACTGCGCTTCCTCGCGGAATTCCCGAGCTCTGATGATGCGATCGCTGCGGCACGAGTACGCAGGGTCGTTGCTCGCATGCCACGCGCGACACCCGTGGGGGAGAGCGATCTGAGCTGGCACATCGTGAATGAGCGCACCGGGGAGATCATCGACTCCAACGTGGTGCCTCCTGCGCACCTCGAGACCGGCGGGATCAGCCGATGAGCGGCCGATTGTTGCCACTCGGCGGTGATGATGCGTGGACTGGTGGAGCGGTGAGTGAGTGGAGCACCTGCCTGCTCGCACCGAATCCGTCACCTTGGACCCTGGAGGGCACGAACACCTGGCTCATTGCGGCACCGGGCTCACCGGACGTCGTCGTGGTCGACCCGGGGCCGAGCTCACCCGACCATCTCGAGGGCATCGCTTCGGCCGCGAGACAACGGGGCGCAGTGGCACAGATTCTGCTCACGCATGGCCACGCCGATCATTCGGCAGGAGCACTGGCCCTCTCGAACATGACCGGGGCACCCGTGCGCGCCCTCGATCCTGAGCATGTGCACGGTGGGGAAGGCCTGCGCGGCGGCGAGACGATCTCCTTCGGCGATCTCGAGATCCACGTGATCGCGACTCCCGGGCACTCGGCCGACAGCCTGTCCTTCAGGGTCAATGGCGATGAGGCGATCCTGTCGGGCGACACGGTTCTCGGACGAGGCACCACCGTGATCGCGTGGCCTGAGGGCCGGCTCGGTGAGTACCTGACCACCCTCGACGTCCTGGCGGAGTCCATCCACGCTCACGGCATTGCGAGCATCTACCCCGGTCACGGACCCCTGGTCACTGACCCGGCGCAGCGCATCGCCGAGTATGCGCTGCATCGCGCGGCCCGACTCGACGAGGTTCGGGAGGCGATGGCTGCCGGAGCGCGAACCGCCGATGAGGTGGTGGCCATCGTCTACGCGCAGACGCCACGGGGCTTGCTGGATGCAGCCAGGCTCAGCGTGCTTGCGCAGATGGAGTACCTGGGCGCCTGAACCTGCGTTCACACTGATTCCTGTGGAAAGCCCTAGCAACCACTCACGAGCGGACCTCGAACCTGCCACCATCTGGGCATGATCGGTTGTCGGGTTCTGGTGGTCGATGACGAAGCATTCGCTCTGACCACGCTGTGTGCCGCATTGCAATACATGCGCATTGAGGTCGTCGGAAGAGCTGCAACCGCACGCGAGGCCCTCCTTCTGCAGGCTTCGGTGAACGCCCAGGTTGCCCTTCTGGATCTGGACCTGGGCCCCGGGCCAACCGGAATTGATCTCGCACATGCCCTGCGGCTTCACCAGCCGGATATCGGACTCGTTCTCCTCTCAACGTATCGCGATCCGCGCCTGGTTGCCCCTGGCTCCATCGCTCCGCCGACGGGAACGGGGTACCTCGCGAAGAGTGACCTCACGGATCTTGAGCAACTACGCGAGATCATCACCTCGGTGATGCGAGAGCCTCAGCAAGACCGTCGAATGAGCACTGACGCATTGCCTGAGCTGAGCGATCTCCAGCTCCAGGTTCTCAGATCGCTTGCTGAGGGAATGAGCACACAGGCAATCGCCGCCGAGCGCGGAGTGAGCACGAGTGCAGTAGAGCAGACCATCACGCGTCTCTACGAGGCGTTCGATATGCCGCGCGATCCCGAGCACAACCAGCGCGTCCGACTCGCCCGGGCCTATCTCGAGCTGGCAGGAAAGCTCGCGTGACTGGATCGCCCGCTCGATGGCCGGCACTGATCGGCTCGCGATTGAGCATCGATTCACGGGCGTGGTTGCTCGTAACGCCGATTGGCATCATTGCGGCTCCCTTGGCTGCGGCACCCGGTTCACATGCCGCGTCCGATCTGGGGCATTGGCTGCTGATCGGAGTCTTGGCCCAGCTGCCGATGGGAATCGTGATGCTCGCGGGCGGGGTGTTGGCCGCGCGACTGCCATGGCCCCGGACATCAGTCATCATCGTCACTCTGCTCGCGGGTGCAGCACGCGGGTTTGCGCTCGCCGTTCTGGGCGAGACACCTAATGTCGCGATGCGCGTTGTGGCCTCCGCGATCACGATGTCGATTTGGCTCCTTGTTCTCGGAGCTGCCCGTGAATCTCATCATCGTTATCGCCTCGAAGTCGATGCGCTGCTGGGAAGCCTGGTTGCGCGCGAGCTGCAGGGGCGCCTACTCGACGCCGATGCGACTGACAGCGCGCGGGAATCCTCTTCGCTGCGCATCGCTGAGACGTCAAGCGAATTGCGTGCCATCGTGACAAACGAAGCCGGCGAGTACGGACGCACTGCGATGCTTCTGCAGGCGGCTATCGAGACTCGACTGAGACCCTTGAGCCACGATCTTTGGTTCAGCCCGTCGCCCCTACCACCACAGGCCCACGGCCACCTGGATCTCGCCCGCCGGATTCTCACCGCGAAGGTTCCGGTTGCTCCACTCGTCGTCGCGGCACTGATCCTCCTGTCATGGGGTTCTTACGTGCTGCATGGCGTCTGGGAAGGCACCCTCGTGGGCGTAGCGATTTCCGCGTCCTATGGGGCAGTTCTCGCACTCACCTCAGGGAATCGACTCACGCCGTTTGCCGGTGCATGGATGCGCTACCTAGGAGTCGCCATCGTTCCCGCCATGGTGGGGGAGCTGGCAATTGAGCAGCTCGGACTAGGTGAGCCATGGTCACCCATCGCTGTCGCGCTCGGCCTGCCAGCCATTACGGCCGCCGTAGCGGCAGCCACCACGTTGCGCTCCGATCGCGCTCAGATAATCGACGAGCTGCGCAATCGACTCGCCCAACCTGAATGGGATCGACACCTGGGCGAATTGGTTCGACGTGAAGTTGATGCGTCTGCCGCAACGATGCTGCACAACACAGTGCAACCGGCGCTCACCGCCGCAGCGCTGCAATTGCAGCTGGCTGCAGCGCTCGATGAACCGGAGAGGGCAAGATCGGCGCTCATTCGAGCTGCTCGTGCTCTCGACGCTGCCCAGAACCGAAACGACGACCCTCCGTCGGGTCGAGAGCGGCTGGAGCAGGTGGCAGAAGCATGGCAGGGGATTGCCGACGTTGAGATTCGACTGCCCACCCAGGAGCTCAACCCGCGCGAATGGGGCCTACTGGCTGATGTGGCGAACGAGACAATCGCGAATGCCGTACGCCACGGCAAGGCAACGGCTCTCTCCTTTGACATCCACGTGGGCCCGTGTTCCATCTCCCTCACAGTTACCGAGGATTCTGTCGCTGCACGCGAAAACGAATCCGCGGGCCTCGGACGCACCTGGTTGAACACAGTGGTCACGTCGAGCGAGAACCTCAACATCGAGGGTGGCCGTGCGGTGCGTCTCCTAGAGATTCCGCGAACTCACACCGAGACCGAGCACGTGTAGGGGGTTTCCACAGTCGATTCTTGAGCCGCGGCCCCTCGAGCATCACAGTGCGCTCATGCGACTGCGCCGTGGAATCTCATCCATTGTTCCGGCGTTACTCGTCTGCGCCACGATGATGCTCTGGAAGGCGCCTGCTTCGGTCGCGGCACCTTGTGGGGATGGAAGCCTGAACTTCTCAGGCGGCAGCGGGACCTCTGCCTCGCCATTCTTGATCTCCTCGGAGGCCGATCTCGTCAGTCTGCGAGAGGGCTACACCACGACTCCGAGCTACTACTCATGCTCCTATCAGCAAACTGTCGACATCACGATGTCGGCAGCCTGGCAGCACGGCATCGGTTTCAGTACCCCTCTCTCTGCGCTCTACAAGCCGTTCGAGGGAACTTACGACGGTAACGGCCACGCAATCACGAATCTGACGATCGACGCGCAGTCGGTCGCCAATGCGAACCAGGCTCGTGAGCTCGGGTTCATCGGCCTGTCCACCAGTGGCTCAGCCTCTATTGCCAACCTCAGCTTGGTCAATGTCTCCATCACCTGTGGGTATGAAGCTGTCTATGCGGGCATGCTCGTGGCTGAGACATCGGGCTCGGTGTCTCGGAGCTCGGCATCGGGAAGCATCACATGCTCGGGTGCGAATGCGATAGCCCGAATGGGAGGGCTCATCGGTTACACCAACGGCGAAGTGGCCAATGCGTGGGTGAGCGGCACCATCACGCTTCCCACCACTCCACCCGCGAACTTCTCGCCGAATTCGATCGGTGGTGTGGTTGGTCGGAGTGACACCAATGCGCAAATTCGCCATGTCGTGGGACGAGTTTCCATAAGCAACTTCTCGAGTGCGATTTATGCCGGAGTATTCGCCGGCTACAACAACTCCGCGACATTCACGAGCGTTTATGCCCAGTCAGGATTGACCGCCGGCCTCACCGGGCTGACGGGAGCAGGAAGCTCGGTCGGGGCCTCATCGAAGAGTGCATCGGAATTGAGGGACATTGTCACCTATGTCGGTTGGTCGATCAGTCAGGGCGTCACGACGTCAACCGTGTGGGGAATCGACCCCGCCATCAACAGTGGTTTTCCCTTCCTGCAACAGCTGCCATCGGAATCCGATGCTGGCATGACGCCGATCCTGCAGGCACTCCCCGTGGCATCAGATGGCACATGTGCGAATCTTGATGACAGCCATGTGGCTTATGGCAGCGGCCTCAGCGGAGGATGGGGTACTTCATGGGCCCAATGGGCCAATGCTGGAACAGGCGGACCCGTCTGCGTGCGAACCCTGATCTACGCGGGCGGCCGCTGGGTCGTTGCTCACTAGAGGAGATTGGCGAGCCAGGCCAGTCCGTCTCCGACGCAGCTCTGCGGGAGCGAGAAGTGATCATCCTTCGGGTAGTCGCGTACGGTGATCGTTCCGCCGAGAGCAGTCACCGCGTCGGCATAGCCCTGCTGCCAGGCGATGGGAACCACGGTTCCTCCATCGAACGAGTCCTGGCACATCAGCACCGGGCACATCGGCTTCACCCGCGCAGCAGATCCCTGGGTGAACGCGGCAATCCATGCCGGCATTGCGTCCTTGTTCACCTGGAGAATCGGACCCTCGAGACGGAAGAGTCGGGCAAGAGTGTCGTTCAGATGATGCACCGGCTGGATATTCCAGGCGCTGTCGACGATCCGCAGTCCGAGCGGAGAGAGCACGTCGGAGAGAGCAAGCGAGGGGAATCCCGCAGCGCAGCCGGCGAGCATCATGATCAGGTGCGAGTCAGGTGCCATGGTGGGGTCAGTGAGAGCTGCGGCAGGGCCTGCGGGGTGACTGATCGCGATTGACGTCACCCCGGGCGACATCGGCACCGTGCCGATGAGCGTGAGGTCGCCGAAGTCAGTCGCATCGAGTTCCGCGAGAGCCGCAGCCGTACCGCCTCCTTGCGACCATCCCATCGCGCCAACCTTCGTTCCGGCGCCGATGTTCATCGAGCGTGCGGCATGCACGATGTTCAGGGCATCGCGTGCCTGGGTGCGACTGACCATGTACTGGTGCATGCCGGGTGTGCCGAGACCCTGGTAGTCCGTCGCGCAGACGATCCAGCCGCCGTCGATCATGGCCTGGAGGCCGGGTACCCCGTAATCGATTTGCGCGCTCGCATTCTCGGTGAAGTACGTGGTGAGCTCGCGCACCGGATCAGGCTGGGCTGAAGGGCACGAGGCGTCTCCGAGACCGGTGGTCCCGTGGCACCAGGTAAGAACAGGACGATCGGCCTCAGCGCGAGTGGGGGCGATCACGAGACCAGTCGATTCCTGCGCGCGCCCGCTCTCGTCAGTGGTGGCGTAACGAATGCGCCACGCCTGTGCGTTGGCGATCGAGGTCGAAATTGACTCGGAGTGCAGGACGGTGCCGAGCGTGGCCATGAGAATCCCCGCGCTAACGCGCGCGGCGGCCCAGCCGCTCGACATCCAGGATCATCACCTGGCGTGACTCGAGGCGGATCCAACCACGCTGCGCGAAGTCGGCAAGTGCCTTGTTTACGGTCTCGCGCGATGCTCCGACGAGTTGAGCGAGCTCTTCCTGGGTCATGTCATGCGTGACCATCAGGCCCTCCGGCGTGATCTGGCCGAACTTCTCGCCGAGATCCATCAGGGCCTTGGCGACACGACCGGGCACATCGGAGAACACGAGATCAGCCATGGCCTCATTCGTGCGGCGCAGTCGACGGGCGAGGGCCTGGAGCAGGGCCGAGGCCACCTCGGGTCGACCGGCGAGCCACGGGCCCAGCTGCTCGTGGCTGAGGCCAAGAACGGTGGCATCGGTGAGCGCAGTGGCGGTGGCACGGCGCGGGCCGGGATCGAACAGGCTCAGTTCGCCGCACATCTCGCCGGGGCCGAGTACCAGCATGAGCGACTCACGGCCGTCGGCTGACGACTGGCCGAGCTTGAGCTTGCCTTCGAGGATGACGTAGAGGCGGTCACCGGGCTGTCCCTCGGTGAAGAGCTCCTCACCCTTGGTGACGTGAATCTCGACGAGGGTGGCTCGCAGTGCTGCGGCGCCCTCGGCGTCGAGTGCGGCGAACAAGGGTGCCTGCATCAGCACGTCGTCCACTGTGACCTCCGTCATCATTTACTAGGTAGTCCACATTCTTGCGCATCGCGGCCTCGAGGACCAGACCAGGTCCCCTGCGGACGTACGCTGGGCAGGTGTCCGAGCCGAGTCGTAGCTGGAATCGTGAGGGAAAACTCGATGCCGACGCCCTCCACGGACTGCCGGCCTGGCTCGACCCGGTCGTGACGTGCGTACCGGGCATTCGTTCCGATGAGCTGAAATACGCCGTCCCGACCGATGGGGAGGGCCGACATTCGGCCGTCCTGATGCTCTTCGGTGAGGGGCCTGACCCCGATCTCCTCATGATCCAGCGGGCTGCCCGCATGCGGGCCCACGCAGGTCAGCCGGCCTTCCCGGGCGGCGCCGTCGACCTTTCCGACCCGGATGCGCGATCAGCGGCCGTCCGGGAGGCCGTCGAGGAGACCGGTCTTGACCCCTCGGGAGTCCGGGTGCTCGGCCAGTTGCCCGATCTCTGGCTCAGCGTGAGCGGATTCGTCGTCACCCCGGTGATTGCCTGGTGGGAGCGGCCGAGCGAGGTCTGGGCACGAGAGCCCGATGAGGTCGAGTCAGTGACGCGAGTTCGCCTGGCCGATCTCATCGATCCTGCACATCGAGTGAGCGTGCGCCACCCCTCCGGGTACGTCGGAGCCGGATTCCGTGTCAACGAGATGCTCGTCTGGGGTTTCACCGGCCACCTCATTGACCTAGTTCTCGAGCACTCCGGTCTCGCGCAGCCGTGGGACCGTGGAGTCATGGTCGATCTCGACGATGTCACGGCACGTGACGAACAGCCCGTGACCTCGTGAATCTCGTCGACTGGGTACTCGTCGGCGCGACGATCGTCTTCGCCTGGGCAGGCTGGCGTCAAGGTTTCGTCGCCGGAATCCTCTCCTTCGCGGGATTTCTCGGCGGCGGTCTCGCAGCGGCGTTCTTCCTGCCCCGGCTCTCGACTTCGCTGACCGACAACCCGATCATGCGCGTGGGCATCGTCGTCATCGGAGTGATCATCTGCGCGCTCATCGGTCAGTTCATCGCATCACTTCTCGGACGGCGATTACGTGACGCCATCACGTGGCGCCCGGCTCGCCTCGTCGACAACGCTGCAGGGGCCACGCTTGCCGTGATCGCGCTTGCGATCATGGCCTGGATCGTGGCAAGTGCTGTGGCATTCCTCCCGCAGATTCCCCTGGCTGCACAAGTGCAGCAATCGAGACTTCTCGTCATGGTCGACACCGCCGTACCGAATCAGGTGCGCGATGCCTTCGTCGGATTGCGCAATATGGTGAGCAGCGCTGACGCTCCGCGCGTGTTCTCTGCACTCGGCTCGATTCCCGGGCCTGAAGTAGCGCTGCCTGACCCGACAGTGATCCTGGGCGGTGCGGTGACCGATGCCCGACCATCCGTCGTGCGCGTCACGGGCGATTCGGAGGAGTGCGAGATCTCGATCAGCGGATCGGGCTTCGTCTATGCGCCGCAGTATGTGATGACCAACGCGCATGTCGTGGCAGGAGTATCCGCACCCGAGATCCAGGTGCGGGCATCGGAGCCGCTGCTGAGTGCGACGGTGGTGTACTTCGATCCCAAGGTCGATATTGCGGTGCTCTACGTGCCCGAGCTCGAGGCGCCTGAGCTGGAGTTCGCGTCCGACGCAGCGCGGTCAGGGGATGACGCTGTCGTCGCGGGCTTCCCCGAAGGCGGTCCGTATGACTCAGCACCCGCGCGCATTCGTGACTCGATCACTGCTCGAGGCGATGACATCTACGGCAAGTCAGGAGTCAAGCGTGAGGTGTACTCCTTCCGCGGCAATGTGAAGCAGGGCAATTCAGGCGGACCGTTGCTCACGCCGAGCGGCGAGGTTCTCGGCATGGTGTTCGCCTCGGGCGCCGACCGCACGGGCTATGCACTCACCGCAGCGCAGCTTGCCGTGCCCAGTCAGAAGGCCTTGCGTTCGCAGGACAGCGTGGCCACGGGTTCATGTCGTATCGACGAGTGAGAGCAGTGCCTACTCGCCGTTCAGCCAGGTGATCAGGAGCTCGTTGAAGTGCGTCGGGTTCTCCTCATGGGGGAAGTGCCCGGTATCCATGGCCGAGAGCGCGTAACTGCCACGCACGAACGTGTCGCTGCCGGCGCACGCGTCGATGCTCATCATGGGATCCCGCGACCCATGCACGTGAAGGACGTCGGCGTTGATGTCAGCCTTCATGCGAGACATGTAGCGAAGGCCATCGGGGCGAGGCACCGACCGGCCTGCCCAGCGATGGAACTCGATGGCGGTGTGAGCAGTCGGCCAGCGCATGAATGCCGAGCGGTACATCGAGAGTGCCTCGGCATCCGGCCAGCCCGGAGTGCCGGACCACTCGGTGATGAGATCGGCGACCCGGGCACCCTCGTCGCGAGTCAGTGCCCGTTCGGGAAGGAAGGGAACCTGGAAGCCCGCGGCGTAACCCAGTGAGACGCGGCGACGCCACGGCTGAAGGGATGCACTACGCACCCTCCTCGGGTGCGGTGAGCTCACAGGGACGATGGCCGTGACGACATCGGGCTCGAGCACGGCCATCGACCACGCCACGAAGGCTCCCCAGCCGTGGCCGACGATGACAGCCTGACTTTCACCGATTGAGCGGATCACTGCAGCGACATCGGCCGACAGGGTGAAGGGGTCATACCCCTGCGGCGGATGATCCGAGCCTCCGTAGCCGCGAAGATCCATGGCGATCGCCCGATAACCGGCATCAGCGAGTGCGGTGATCTGGTGTCGCCATGTCCACCAGAAAGTGGGAAAGCCATGCAGCAGGACGACAGCGGGCCCTTCGCCCTGTTCGACTACGTGAAAACGTGCTCCATGCGCGGAGACGTCGCGATGTGTCCACTCACCGGCAGCGCGAATGGCAGCGTCAGGCTCGATGAGTGTCATGTGGAGGAGGGTGAATTACTCGACGGGCTTCGACGGCGCCAGGGTCTCCTGGGTCTTGCGCAGTTCGGCGATCGAGAGATCGGGGCCTTTGATGGACGAAGCGTTCTTCTTGGTGAGGATGCCGGTCACGATGGCGGCGATCAGCAGGAAGAGCGAGACCAGCCCGAAGCCCGCCCACGTGGGCAAGCCCATTGCCGCGAGGGCGAAGGCAATAGTGATGAGGATGAAGATCGCGAACAGGCTCATCGTGATGATCGTGACGATGGCCATGATGCTCGTTCGGGCAACTGCCTCACCGGAGCTCTTCAGCTCTGCCTGGGTGAAGGCAACCTGGGCCTGCACGAGGCGCTTGGCGTCATTCGCTGTCTTGCGCACGAGGTCGGCGATGCTTGCGTCGTTTGCCATGGCAGCAGGTTACTGCTCTTCGCCCTTTTCATACACGTCCGGGATTCCATTGCCGTCCAGGTCAGCGTTTTCCGAGGCATGCACGAGGCGATAGTGGCGATTTCTGCCCCTGATGGCGATCGTGGCAAGCACGGCGGAAATCACTGAGGCACTGAGCACGGCCACCTTGGCGCTGTTCGTCTCCGAGGGGAAACCGGGGTAGGCCAGTTCGCTGATCAGCAGGGCGACGGTG
>JBJSWO010000037.1:0-9279 GCA_046085905.1 Actinomycetes bacterium
GCCGCAAGCATCCGCATCAGGAGTTCATCCAGATCGACACCACCAATGTGCTGTTCATCGTGGGTGGCGCCTTCGCCGGCCTCGACACGATCATCGAGCAGCGCCTGGGCAAGAAGGCCCTCGGCTTCACATTCGATCTCGTCGATGGCGAGCGCGAGGAAGATCAGCGCGACATGACCGATGTCTTCCAGTACGCGATGCCCGAGGATCTCCTGAAGTTCGGCATGATCCCCGAGTTCATCGGCCGTCTGCCTGTCTTCACCGCCGTCGCGAAGCTCGACCGCGAGGCCCTCGTCTCGGTGCTGGTCGAGCCGAAGAATGCCCTGGTCAAGCAGTACCAGCGCCTCTTCGAGCTCGATGGTGTCGAGCTCGAGTTCACCGAGGATTCCCTCGACGAGATCGCCGATCTCGCGCTGATGCGCGGTACCGGTGCTCGCGGCCTGCGCGCGATCCTCGAGGAGACCCTGCTCAACGTGATGTACGACGTGCCCAGTCGCGAAGATGTCGCCAAGGTCGTCATCACCGGCGAGGTCGTCAAGCACAACGTGAACCCGACCCTCGTGGCCCGCGAGGCCCCGCGTCGTGTGCGCGGCGAGAAGACCGCGTAGTCCCTTCCGATCTTCCGGGGCATCAGCAGATCAGGCCTTGTCCTCACTCGGCGTTACATGTAACATCGAGATATGTCAGTCAGGGATCGTGTTTCCGAGCATCGCAAGCGCCTGCGCGCCCAGGGTCTGCGCCCGATCCAGATCTGGGTGCCGGATACCCGTTCCGAGGCATTTGCCGACGAGGCCAAGCGCCAGGCAGTGCTCGTGTCGGCGATTAATGCGGTGTCCGACGACCAGGATTTCGTCGAGGCCATCAGCATCACCTGGGACGACTAAAGCATGGCGACCCCGCAGCGCGGCGACGTCGTGCTCGTCGCGGGAGGCGTGTACGCGAAGAAGCCGCGCCCCGCAGTCGTCATTCAGGATGACCTGTTCACCGAGATCGACTCGCTCACTGTCTGCCCCTTCACCACGACTGAGGTTGACGCCCCGTTGCTGCGCATGGCAATTCCCGCTGACGCGTCGACCGGTATCGATGAACCGAGCTTCATCATGATCGACAAGCTGACCACGGTGCGGCGCAGCAATGTTGGCGACCGGGTGGGTCACCTTGATGCGGTGCAGATGCTTGAACTCGAACGTCGGTTGATCGTCTTCCTCGGTCTCGCGCACTGAGCTAGAGGTCTCGCGACCCCGACTACTCAGTCGGCGCGAGGCTGACCGCTACGTCGATCTGCGCACCCTCGGCGAACGAGAGCTCGGCGATGCGGCCGACGGCCTTGATGTCGCCCTCGGCCTGAGTGAGGCGGGCGATCGCGGCTGCAGGCGCGGTGATGACGGCGGAGGTGACCTCGGCCTTCATCGAGGCGCCGGCCTCGCTCTTGGCCTTGCGCACCTGGGTGAGCACGGCGGCCAGATCGGTGATCAGCTCGGCATCGGCACCCTCGAAGGCCAGGCCCTCGACGGTCGGCCAAGCGGAACGATGCACCGAGCCCTCCTGCCACCACGACCACACCTCTTCGGTGACGAAGGGCAGGAAGGGCGCGAAGAGCGCGAGCTGGGTCTTGAGCGCGGCAGCGAGAGTCGCCTTGGCCGATGCGGCCTTCGCCTCGCCCTGCTGGCCGTAAGCGCGCTCCTTCACGAGCTCGACGTAGTCGTCGGTGAAGTTCCAGAAGAAGGTCTCGGCGAGCTCGAGTGCCTTCGCGTAGTTGAAGTCCTCGAAGGCACGCGTGGCCTGCTCGACCGTGGTCGCCAGGCGAGCGAGGAGCGCCTTGTCGACGGCCTCGGTGATCGCGGCCGGGTTCTCCTGCGCATCGAAGCCGAGCACGAACTTGCTGGCGTTGAGGATCTTGATCGCCAGACGGCGGCCGATCTTCATCTGGCCGACATCGAAGGCGGTGTCGGTGCCGGGGCGGCCAGAGGCGGCCCAGTAGCGCACCGCATCGGAGCTGTACTCATCGAGCAGGGCCATCGGCGTGACGACATTGCCCTTCGACTTGCTCATCTTCTTGCGGTCAGGGTCGAGGATCCAGCCGGAGATCGCGGCATGCTGCCATGGCAGGCGATCCTCCTCGCGGTCGGCGCGCACGACGGTCGAGCACAGCCAGGTGCGGATGATCTCGTGAGCCTGTGGACGCACGTCCATCGGGAACACGCGCGAGAACAGATCGGGATCGCGCTCCCAGCCGCCGGCGATCTGCGGGGTCAGTGAGCTGGTGGCCCAGGTGTCCATGACATCGGGATCGCCCATGAATCCGCCGGGCACGCCGCGCTGCGCCTCGGTGAAGCCCTCGGGGGCATCGCTCGACGGATCGATCGGCAGCGCCGATTCGGCGGGCACGAGGATCTGGTCGTACATCGGGTTGCCGGCCTCGTCGAGGCGGTACCAGACGGGGATCGGGACACCGAAGAAGCGTTGACGCGAGACGAGCCAGTCACCGTTGAGCCCCTCGACCCAGTTCTCGTAGCGCACCTGCATGTGAGCCGGATGCCAGGTGAGCTGGCGGCCGCGCTCGAGCAGCTCATTGCGCAGTTGCGGGTTACGGCCACCGTTGGTCAGGTACCACTGGCGAGTGGTGACGATCTCGAGCGGCTTATCGCCCTTCTCGAAGAACTTCACCGGATGCGTGATGGGCTTCGGCTCGCCGACCATCGCACCGCTGGCCGTGAGGATCTCGACCATGCGCTCCTTGGCGGTGTGGCTGGTCGCGCCCTTGATGGTCTCGTAGTTCGCGATGCCCTCGGCACCGGTGATCCACTCGGGAACGTCGGGGAGGATGCGTCCGTCCCAGCCGATGATCGGGCGAGTGGGCAGGTTCAGCTCGCGCCACCAGGTGACGTCGGTGAGATCGCCGAAGGTGCAGATCATCGCGATGCCCGAGCCCTTCTCGGGATCGGCGAGGGTGTGCGCGAGCACGGGAACCTCGACGCCGAAGGCAGGAGTCGTGACGGTCGTGCCGAACAGCGGCTGGTAGCGCTCGTCATCGGGATGCGCGACGAGGGCCACGCAGGCCGCGAGCAGCTCGGGGCGGGTGGTCTCGATGAACACGAGGTTCGACGGATCGGCCGTGGTCGGGAAGCCGATGCGGTGGTACGCGCCGGGGCGCTCGCGATCCTCAAGCTCGGCCTGGGCAACGGCGGTCTTGAAGGTGACATCCCACAGGGTCGGTGCCTCGGACTGGTACGCCTCTCCGCGCGAGAGATTGCGCAGGAAGGCCAGCTGGCTCACGCGCTGAGCGTTGGCATCGATGGTCTGGTAGGTCTGCGACCAGTCGATCGACAGGCCCATCCGGCGCCACAGCTCCTCGAAGACGACTTCATCCTCGACAGTAAGTCGCTCGCACAGCTCGACGAAGTTCTTGCGCGAGACCGGGATCTGGTGCTTGGTATCAGGCTCGGCCGGGGGAGTGAAGTCCGGGTCGTAGGGCAGGCTCGGATCGCAGCGCACCCCGAAGTAGTTCTGCACGCGACGCTCGGTCGGCAGGCCGTTGTCGTCCCAGCCCATCGGGTAGAAGACCTCGAAGCCGCGCATGCGCTTGTAGCGGGCCATGCAGTCGGTGTGGGTGTACGAGAAGACGTGGCCCACGTGCAGCGAGCCGCTCACGGTCGGCGGCGGGGTGTCGATGGAGAAGACCTGCTCACGGGTCTTGCTGCGGTCGAAGCGGTAGGTGCCCTGCTCCTCCCAGGCGGCGGCCCAGGTGGCCTCCACGCCATCGAGGGTCGGCTTCTCGGGCAGTCGCGCACTCGTACTCATGGGGAAATCCTATTGACGACGCGACGAGCCCTTTTACGCAGGAGAGCCCGCCGAGGCCCCCCTCATGGTGGGATGTCGCCATGCTCACCGACTCCGCCACTGTCGTCATCATCGGAAGCGGAATGGGCGGAGGAACCCTCGCCTGGGGCCTGGCCCGGCGCGGAGTCGACGTCCTCGTGGTCGAGCGTGGCGAGTTCTTGCCCCGCGAGCCCCAGAACTGGTCACCGCAGGCCGTGTTCGTCGAGAAGCGCTACAAGCCCGCCGAGACCTGGGTGAACGACGCCGACGACAGCGAGTTCGGCCCAGGCGTGCACTACGTCGTCGGCGGCAACACCAAGGTCTACGGCTCGAGCCTGCCGCGCTTCCGCGAGCGTGACTTCGAGGAGACCGTCTACCCGAATGGCCTCTCGCCGGCCTGGCCCTTCCGCTACGCCGACATCGAGCCGTACTACTCGCAGGTCGAGTCGCTGTTCAAGGTGCATGGCACCACGGGTGACGACCCGACCGAGCCATGGCGCAGCCAGCCGTACCCGTATCCCGCGCTGGCGCAGGAGGCCTACATCGAGGAGACGATGATGCGCCTGCAGGCGCAGGGCCTGCATCCGGCGCCGACCGCGATCGGAGTCGACCTGCAGCCGGGCGGCGCCTGCATCCGGTGCAGCACCTGCGATGGCTTCCCGTGCCGCCTCGGCGCGAAGTCCGATGCTGAGACCTGCGCACTCGGCCCGGCGCTGATGACGGGTCATGTGCGCCTGCTCACCGGCGTGCGCGTCACCGAGCTCGAGACCGATGGCTCTGACCGCGTCGTGCGTGCAGTGGGGGAGAAGGACGGCGAGCGAGTCGAGATCACCGGCAACGCCTTCGTCGTCTCGGCGGGTGCCGCGAACTCGGCGGCTCTGCTGCTGCGCAGTCGCAGCGAGCGCTTCCCCGACGGCCTCGCCAACGGCACCGGCCTCGTCGGCCGCAACTTCATGATGCACAACAACACGCACATCGCCGCCATTGATCCTCGGCGTAAGAACGACGTCGTGTTCCAGAAGACCTTCGCCATGAACGACTATTACGACGATCTGGGAGATGGCTATCCGGGCGGCACGATCCAGATGATCGGCAAGGTGCAGGCGTCGATGATGAAGACGCACGCCACGCATGCGCCGCTGATCATGCTCAAGCGCATGGCCGAGCGCAGTCTCGAGTTCCTGGTGATGACCGAGGACACCCCGGCGCCGCACAACCGCATCAGCGTCGGCAGTGATGGTCGCATCCGCGTCGCGTGGAGCCGCACGAACTACGACCGTCACGAGCTGCTGCTCGACAAGGCCACTCGTGCCTTCCGCAAGGCCGGGTACGTGGGCCTGTTCCAGCAGCGCTTCACGATCGACATGAACTCGCACATGTGCGGCACGGTCGTCGCCGGCACCGATCCCGCGACGAGCGTGCTCGATCCCTGGTGCCGATCACATGAGGTGCGGAACCTGCTCGTCGTCGACTCGGCCTTCTTCCCGTCGTCGGCGGCCCAGAACCCCGCGCTGACCATCGGAGCCCAGGCCCTGCGCGTGGCTGCCGAAACCGACTGGACGGCGATCTAGCCGGGGCGGACTCACCCCGAGCACGCACAAGGCCCCCTCCACGAGTGAGGGGGCCTTGCTTTGTGGATTCGTGCGGCGACTGCCGCGGGGAACCGGTTAGAGGCTGCGGGCGAAGATCGCGTCGATCTCGGCCCGGTCAGCGGGGGACAGCGCGAGTGAGCGCTGACGATCCCATTCCCGGTGAATCTGCTGACGGCGAGCGCCCTCGGAATCGAGGGGCTGGCGGTCGAACATGGATGAGAACACCTTGGCCAACGTGGTCATGGAGGATCACTCCTTTTCGTTGCTTCATGGATGGATATTCGGTTGTGTGTTGAGGGGGTCGCCCTCGCTACATCACAATTGTGCATCATTTTGCGGTTTTACGCAAGATCTTGCGTAGGTCTGTCGGGGAGATCACATGCCCGATTTCGGGCCCGAAATCTGCTGAACATAGAGGTGTGCCACGATGACGAGGCACATAGGGCCTCACGGGAAGGGCGGGCAGATGTATCGGCACGTCACCTTCTCTCCGAAGGTCTTCATTCCCCTCACCATGCTCTGCCGCGACAAGTGCGGCTACTGCACCTTCGCACAGGCCCCGGCCCACGTGTCGGCCCCCTTCCTCTCGCCCGAGGAGATCCTCGAGATCGCTCGGGCAGGAGCGGCTGCCGGCTGCCATGAGGCCCTCTTCACCCTGGGCGAGGCCCCGGAGGCCCGCTACGAGGTGGCCGCCGCTTGGCTCGCTGAGCGGGGCTATGGCTCGACGGTCGAGTACCTGGCCGCGATGTGCCAACTGGTGCTCGACGAGACGGGCCTGCTGCCGCACGCCAATGCCGGTGCCCTGAGCAAGGACGACCTCGCGCTGCTGCGCCGGGTCTCGCCGAGCCAGGGAATGATGATCGAGTCGCTCAACCCCGATCTCGTCGCCCATCGCGGCGCCCCGGACAAGACCCCCGAGCGTCGCCTGGCCACCCTGCGCTGGGCCGGTGAGCTGGCGATCCCGTTCACCACGGGCATCCTGATCGGCATCGGGGAGTCGAAGCAGGACCGCATCGATGCCCTCGAGGCCATCGCGGCCTCGCACCGCGAGTTCGGTCACGTGCAGGAAGTCATCGTCCAGAATTTCGTGCCGAAGCAGGGCACGCTCATGCGCAATGAGCCTGCATGCTCCGTCGACGAACTGCTCGAGACCATTCGCCTCGCTCGCGAGATCCTGCATGCCGATATTCACCTGCAGGCGCCGCCGAATCTCGTCGACGATCCCGGCCTGCTGATCGATGCCGGCATCGACGACTTCGGGGGAGTCTCGCCCGTCACCCTCGATCACGTGAACCCCGAGCGCCCGTGGCCCGAGATTGAGTCACTTCGCGCGATCGCCGAGTCGCGCGGCAAGGCACTCGTGCCGCGCCTGACGATCCATCCCGAGTTCGCCTCGAATCCGCGCAGGTGGCTCGACGAGAACGTGCGCTTCGCCGTGCTCGACCGCTCCGATGCGGCCTCGTTCGCCCGCGATGATGTCGGCGCGACCTTCCCGGAGAGGCACGAGGCTGCCGCCAACGTCGGCACCGGTGCAGAGGTGATCCAGGTCGGCCGTCGCTCCACCGCCTGGTACTCCGGCTCCGATCGCCTTCCGCCGATCCTCATTCCCGCACCCGCGGCGGCGTCGGGGGCCGTGCGGGAAGTGCTCGACGGCGTGCGCGCGGGGCAGGTCCCTGATGTCGACCAGCTCGAGATCCTCTTCCGTGCGCGCGGGGCCGAGGTAGGCGCGATCGCTCAGCTTGCCGACGATCTGCGTGCAGAGGTCAAGGGCGATGACGTCACCTTCGTGCGCAATCGCAATATCAACTACACCAACGTCTGCACCTTCAAGTGCGCGTTCTGCGGCTTCTCCAAGGGCCCGATGTCGCTGAACCTGCGCGGCAAGCCCTACCTGCTCACCAATGACGAGATCGCCGATCGAGTGCGCGAGGCCGATGCACTCGGCGCGACCGAGGTCTGCCTGCAGGGCGGCATTCACCCCGACTTCGACGGCGAGTACTACCTCGATGTCTGCCGCGCAGTGAAAGCCGCCGTTCCCGACATCCACGTGCACGGTTTCACCGCGCTCGAGGTCACCGAGGGCGCGCGCCGACTGCGTGAGCCGCTGCCCGAGTACCTCACCCGCCTGCGTGAGGCCGGCCTGCGCTCACTGCCCGGTACTGCTGCCGAGATCCTCGACGATTCCATTCGCGAGATCATCTGCCCCGACAAGATCACCACGAGCGAGTGGCTCGACTGCCATGAGATGGCACACGGAGTCGGCCTGCGCTCGAACGTGACGATCATGTTCGGCAGCGTCGAGAATCCGCGGCACTGGGCCAAGCACATCGTGCGCACGCGCGAGGTGCAGGCGCGCACCGGGGGCTTCACCGAGTTCGTGCCGCTGCCCTTCGTGCACATGGCCTCGCCGATCTACCTCAAGCGCCGCGCCCGCCGCGGGCCCACCTGGCGCGAGGTCGTTCTCATGCATGCTGTCGGGCGCATCGGGTACCACGGCTCCATCGACAACATCCAGGCCTCGTGGGTCAAGCTCGGCGTTAATGGCGCGCAGCAATTGCTGCAGGCAGGTGTCAACGATCTCGGCGGCACCCTGATGGACGAGAACATCTCGCGCGCAGCAGGTGCCACTCATGGCCAGGGCATCACGGCCGAGGAGTTCCGCGAGGTCGTCGAGCCCCTTGGTCGCACGTTGCGCGAGCGCACCACCCTCTACGGAGTTCCTGCCGAGCGCGCAGTTGCCGCTGCGCTTGCCCCGTGATGCGTGCCATCCCCAATCGTCGCTACGTGACGACCGCATGCACGGCCCCCGGGCCGGTCGGCCAGTCGATGCTCGGCTCCTTCGGCGCGATTCGCAAGAACCCCCTGGCCTATCTCGACTCCGTCTGGCGCACCTACGGCGATGTCGTGCAGTTCCCGGTGCCCAGGCCGCCGAGCTATCTCGTCAATGATCCCGACGGCGTGCGCAGCGTGCTGGTCACCAACGCGCGCAACTACGGCAAGTCGACGATTCAGTACTCGGCGCTCTCGCTCGTCACGGGGGAAGGCCTGCTCTCCGCCGACACCGCTGAATGGAAGCGCCAGCGCCCGATGGTGCAGCCGGCCTTTCATCGCGAGACCCTGACCACGATCGTCACTCACGTGGCCACGGCAGCCGAGCGCATCATCGATGACTGGAATGCGCTTCCTGACGGCTCCGTCGTCGACATCGACGCGGCGATCATGAATGCGGCCCTCGAGATCGTCGGTCATGCGCTCTTCGGCTCCGACCTCTCGGCCGATGCCGACGCGCTGACCACCGCGACCCTGGATGCTCTTGATGTCGTGATCGCTCGCGCCCGCGTGCCGATCACGCCGCCTGCCTGGGTGCCCACGCCGGGCAATCGCAAGCTCAGCAGTTCGGTCGCCGCACTCGACAGTGCGGTGCACTCGATGCTCGACACCCGCGGCGTGCGCGAGGTACCTGTCGACATGCTCGACCTGCTCATCACTGCGCGAGATGACGAAGGGCATGCGCTCACCGAGACCGAGATCCGCGACCAGGTCGTCACCTTCATCGTGGCAGGGCACGAGACGGTTGCCAGTGCCCTGACCTGGGCCTTCGCATTGCTCGCCGAGAACCCCGGAGTCCTGCGCACTCTTCAGGCAGAGGTCGATGCGGTGCTCGGCGGTCAGGCTGCGCAGTTCGCCGATTACCAGCGCCTGCCGTTCACGCGTGCCGTGATCGACGAGACCCTGCGCCTGTACCCGCCGGCCTGGCTGATCACGCGCAACTCACTCGGCAATGACGTGCTCGGTGGCTACGAGGTTCCCGAGGGCTCGCTCGTCATCATGAGCCCGTGGCTGCTCGACCAGATGCCAGGATGCCGGT
>JBJSWO010000038.1:0-21864 GCA_046085905.1 Actinomycetes bacterium
AACGTGGAATGAGTCTGTCCACGGCCGCGCGAGATCACGCACGACCCAGTCGTCGACGACAGCACGGAACTCCGGATTCGAGACGGTGAAATACGAGGCGCCGATATCGACCACCCGCCCGTCGCATGCCGTTCCAGTGTCGCGCAGGGTGCGCGATGCCATGCGACCGCCGACATTGCGGCCGCGGTCGACGACGAGAGGAAGCACACCGGCCTCGGCCATCGCGGTCGCGCAGGCAATGCCACTGATACCCGCTCCGACGACAAGTGCTCCGCTCATGAATGCGGGATGAGCGGATCGCAGTCATTCAGGAAGGCGGTGATGCGCTCAGCCTCGTCGATCTCATTGATGGCGGCCGCTGCGCGCTGCAGGGAGCGCAGGCAGCGGAGGAAGCCCTGATTCGGCTCATGCGACCACGGCACGGGGCCGTGACCCTTCCAGCCATTTCGACGCAGGGAGTCCAGGCCGCGGTGGTAGCCCACGCGCGCGAAGGCATAGGACTCGACGACACGGCCATCGGCCCAGGCCTGGTCGGACATCACGGCCCAAGCGAGCGAGCTGGTGGGGTGATCGCGCACGACCTGCTCGGCATCGGCGCCGGAGGAGAATGCCGCAGCGGCTGCGGTGTCGACCGGAAGCAGGGTCGGGGGCGGGCCTTCGAGGAGATCCTTGCCAATGCTCATGACTCCACCCTCTCACTCGAGCATGTGCCTGGCGACCCGGCTCAGCGAAAAGCGAAGGAGCCGAGGCAATCGCCCCGGCTCCTTCGAATACGACATGTCGCTACTTGATGCGCGTGCCGACCGAGCGGAGATCCTCGCAGCCCTGGGTGACGCGTGCGGCCATTCCGGCCTCGGCGAGCTTGCCGTAGGCGCGGGGGTCGTACATCTTCTTGTTGCCGACCTCGCCGTCGATCTTCAGCACGCCGTCGTAGTTCTTGAACATGTGATCGACGATCGGGCGAGTGAAGGCGTACTGGGTGTCGGTGTCGATGTTCATCTTCACGACGCCGTAGTCGAGTGCCTCGCGGATCTCGCTGAGCAGCGAGCCCGAGCCGCCGTGGAAGACGAGATCGAACGGCTTCTCGACGCCATACTTCGCACCGACAGCGGTCTGGATGTCGTTGAGGATCGACGGAGTGAGAACGACGTTGCCCGGCTTGTAGACACCGTGCACGTTGCCGAACGTCGCGGCGACCATGTAGCGACCGCGCTCACCGAGGCCGAGTGCCTCGGCAGTGGCCAGGCCGTCCTCGACAGTGGAGAACAGCTTGGCATCGTGCGATGCCTCGATGCCGTCCTCCTCTCCGCCAACGACGCCGATCTCGATCTCGAGAATGGTGCGCGCCTTCACGGACGCCTCGAGCAGTCGCTGCGAGATCTCCAGATTCTCCTTGAGCGGCACTGCTGAGCCGTCCCACATGTGCGACTGGAACAGCGGCTCGAGGCCCTTGGCCACGCGCTCCTGCGAGATCGCGATGAGCGGCTCCATGAAGCCCTCGAGCTTGTCCTTGGGGCAGTGGTCAGTGTGCAGTGCGATGTTAACGTCATAGCTCTTCGCGATCGAGTGCGCGAACTCGGCGAGGGCGACCGCACCGGCAACCATGCTCTTGACCATCTGGCCGGAGGCGAATTCCGCGCCGCCCCAGGAGAACTGGACAATGCCATCGGACTCTGCCTCGGCGAAACCGCGGATGGCGGCGACGATGGACTGTGAGGAGGTGCAGTTGATCGCGGGGTATGCGAACTTGCCGGCCTTCGCTCGGTCGAGCATCTCGGCGTAGACCTCGGGGGATGCAATGGGCATCTGATTACTCCTGAAGGTGGGTGGATGTAAGCGTGCTCATCCTCCCACTCGCGAAAGTGACCTGTCGCACCAGGCTCGGGTACTTGGACGCCCATATAACTGGGGCAGCCCGTAGGAGTTCAGTTGGCGAAGGTGAGTTGCCGCACGGACCTGAACATCAGCGAGACCGCAACCGCGAGCGCGGCAATCACCGCGCCGAGGATGAATGTCGTGTGCAGACCGATTACTGCAACAAGCGGGCCAGCGAGCGCCAGCCCGATCGGACCGAACATCATCGTGCCAAGGGCGTCGTAGGAGTTGACCCGCGAGAGGGACTCCCGCGGCACCCTGGTCTGCAAGGCCGTGAGCCAGAAGACGTAGAACAGCTCGAGCGCGACGCCGAAGGCGAGGGCTCCGGCAGCCGCAACAGGCAGGGGCACCTCGGCCGCCAGCAGGAGCAGCCATGCCGGAAGAGCCAAGGTGATGAGCATCCCGATGACGAGAGGGCGACCGGCACGCACGCGCGAAGCGACAATGCCGCCCACGAGCAGGCCAACGCCCTGGCAGGCCATCACGAGAGCCCAACCTTTCGGGCCGCCGTAGATCTCCAACGCGAGCACCGGGCCAAGTACCTCCTCGGCACCGCGCCACACCATGACGACGAATGAGAAGCACCCCACGATCACGACAATCCATCGGAATGAAAGGAACACCCTCCACCCGTGGATCAGATCCGACAGCACCGACTCTCCCGAGTCATGTGGCTTTGCCACGTGCCGAATTGAGTAAATGAGTGCAGCGGAGATGACGAAGCTCACCGAGTCGATAGCGATTGCCCAACCGGGGCCTACGAGTGCAACGAGAACACCACCCAGTGCATTGCCGGCAATGAATCCGACATTGGTCGCGATCGAGACCAATGCATTCGCCGACTGCAACTGCTCATCAGGCACCACGTCGGGAGTCAGACCTGACATTGCCGGGTACCACATGCCGTTGAGTAATCCCGAGAGTGCACCGAGGATTGCGAGGATGGGTACGTTCGCATGACCGGTGATGAAGAGGATCGCCATCGTCATGACAAAAACGCTCACCGAGGCGTCGGTCACCATGATTACCCGTGCACGGCCGAGTCGATCGGCGATCACCCCTCCGAAGGGCAGCATGAGCACCAGCGGGATGGCCTGCGCCGCAAGCACGATCGACAGTGAGGTGGGTGACGCACCCGGCAGAGCCAGTACCCCGAAAGCCAGGGCAATCGGCGCAACACCATTGCCGACATTGCTGATCGCCCGCGACCAGAACAGACGGCGGAACGCGGAATTCCGCAGCACCTCCCTGTTCCCCGACATGCCTGCAGCCTAGGGAGAGACGTGCCTTTCGGTGCGGCTCAGCCGACCTTGCCCAGCAGGTAATCGCGGCGCGCCATCAGCACCTCGACCGGTGCTGCTGCACTGGGCGGACCAGGTGCCACCTTGCGCAGCTCGCCGTGAATCTCGGCGTGATTGCGCGAGGTGCGCGCGGCCCACTGCCTGACGAGACCGGCGACTTCCTTGCGCAGGGCATCGATATCACGCCAGTGAGTTCCATTGCCTGCCACGTCGAGCTCGTCGAAGAGGGTCCCGCTCTTGCGAATGTCGGCATCGCGCACTGCCAGCAGGGTCGCGGTCTGCTCCGGAGTGAGAAGACCGGGCAGGCCAAGGAAGTCCTCGTCCTCGGGTGCGAGTTCCGCTGTGTGCGCGCGACCACCGTGCAGCACATGAGCGAACTCGGCTTCGGAGTCGAGGGCGGTGAACTCCGGAAGCCCGGGCTCGGAGATCACGCGCTCGATCAGGGAGTCATCGAGTGCGGCACCGGAGGGAACCTTCACGACGTGATTGCGCTGCTCCTCAAGCTCGGCGGCCAGTGCGAGCAGCGGACGCACGGCGGGGATGAACACTGTCGCAGTCTCGCGTGCATTTCTAGCGCGTACGACGCGGCCGACGGCCTGCGCGAAGAACAGGGGAGTTCGGTAACTCGTGGTCCAGACACAGACATTGAGCCGGACGATGTCGACGCCCTCGGAGACCTGGCGCACCGCGACCATCCAGCGATCCTGGCTGCGATTGAACTCCTCGATCTTCTTGCTCGACTTCGGATCATCCGAGAGAACGAGCACGGGAGTGTGTCCGGTGATCTTCTTGACCAACTTCGCGTAAGCGCGTGCGGTCTCCTGATCCGTCGCGAGCATCAGCGCAGCCGCATCGGGCATGCCCGAGTCTCGGACGTCCGAGAGTCGACGATCGGCGGCCGCAATGACGTGCGGGATCCACTTTCCCTCGGGATTGAGCGCCGTGCGCCATGCAGTCTCCTCGCGGCGCTTCGGGCCGGCCTCGGAGAGCGATGCGCTCATCACGTCGCCCGCTGAGTTCATCCAGCGACTCGTTCCCGAGTACGCCGCGAACACGACGGGACGCACGACCGCGTCGGCCAGGGCCTCACGGTAGCCGTACGTGTAATCGGCCACCGACATGATCTCGTCGGCCGAAGGTGCCGCGTACTGCACGAACGGGATGCGCTCCTCCGGCTTGGTGCGGAAGGGCGTGCCGGTGAGGCAGAGCCGACGCTGAGCCTCGCTGAAGGCGTTCTGCACCGCATCGCCCCATGACAGGCTGTCGCCGGCGTGGTGGATCTCATCGAGAATCACGAGTGAGCGCTTGGCAGTCGCACGTGCCCGGTGCAGCATCGGATGCGAGGCAACCTGCGCATAGGTGGTGATGTAGCCGCTCGTGTCACCTCGCACCGGACCATCGGCATTCGCGAGCTTCGGGTCAAGAACGAGCGACAAGGTGCTCGCCGCATCGGCCCACTGCGTGCGGAGGTGATCTGTCGGTACGACGACGATCACTCGATCGATCGCTCGCTTGCTCATGAGATGCAGGGCCAACGTGAGAGCGAAGGTCGTCTTGCCGGCGCCGGGGGTGGCAGTCACCAGGTAGTCCTTCGGATTCGCCTCGATGTACTGGGCGAGAGCCTCCTGCTGCCACTGGCGCAGGGGAGATTTCCGATTCGACATTGCCGCGTGAGTCTATTCGCGCGACGTTATGGGGACGGGACCTGCCCGAATGCGTGTCGCCTCACCCAGGCATGCATCGCGATCGCTGCAGCGGCACCAGCATTGATTGAGCGCGTCGAGCCATACTGCGCGATGGAGAGCACGGCACTGACTTGCGCTCGGGCCTCGGGCGTCAGTCCTTCCCCCTCCTGGCCGAAAAGCAGCAGTGAATTTGCCGGTAGGTCAAAGGTCTCAATCGGTACGCACCCCGGAAGGTTGTCAATACCGATCAGCACGATGTCATTCGCACGACACCAGGCGGCAAGCGCTGTCGCATTGTCGTGATGCCGTACGTGCTGATAGCGGTCGGTGACCATGGCCCCGCGGCGATTCCAGCGCTTGCGCCCGACGATGTGCACCTCTCGTGCGAGGAAGGCATTCGCGGTGCGCACGACGGAGCCGATGTTGAAGTCATGAGCGAAGTTCTCGATCCCCACATGGAAGGGATGACGCCGGGAGTCGAGGTCGGCAACGATGGCCTCAAGCCGCCAGTACCTGTACTCGTCCACGACATTGCGACGGTCACCGTCAGCGAGAAGCGCGGGGTCGAGACGGCTGTCGTCTGGCCAGGGCTCCGGGTGCGGTCCGACGCCATGCGGTGCGCTGTCATGGTCGGCGCGGGGGTCTGGCTCATCCACGTACCGACGATAGCCTGGAGGGCGTGACTCCATTGATGACTGCAGTGACGACCCTCGGCCCCTCGTGGCTGAATCCCGAGACGATGCTCACGACCTTCGGCGACATCGCCTTCTGGGTCGTCATGGGAATCATCTTCGCCGAGTGCGGCCTGTTGATCGGCTTCTTCCTGCCCGGTGACTCCCTTCTCTTCGTCACCGGACTGTTCATCGCGCAGAACTTCATCTCGATGAACATCTGGCTGGCCGCCATCTTGCTCACGATCTCCGCGATTCTCGGCAATGCGGTTGGCTATTGGATCGGCAAGCAGGCAGGGCCTGCGCTGTTCCGAAAGCCCGATTCGAAGCTCTTCAAGCGCGAGTACGTGGAGAAGACTGCCGAGTTCTTCGAGAAGTACGGAGCACGCGCGATCGTGATGGCACGCTTCGTGCCCATCGTGCGCACTTTCATCACGGCGACCGCCGGCATGGGTCGCATGGACTTCCGTCGGTTCATGATCTTCAGCGCAGTCGGCGCCGTGCTCTGGGCAGGTGGCGTCACCATTCTGGGCTACTTCCTGGGCAACATCGAGTTCGTCAAGAAGAACATCGAGTTCATCCTGATCCTCGTCATCGTGATCAGCCTTATCCCGGTGTTCGTCGAATGGATCAAGCACCGCCGCCAGCGCGCCTAGCTCTCCGAGCGAGCCACCGGCTCTTCACGAGTCATCGCCTCGGCCCAGCCGCGGTGCTCTCTCATCGCCCAGTCGCGTGGCACGAAGCCGGTGCGCAGGCCCTGCCGTGCGTAAGGGTCACGCTGCGCCATGTACACGTGACCGGCAATGACAATCACGACGATCAGGGCAAGCCAGTCATGGACGAAGGTTGCGCCCGTGCGAATGTCGATGCTGAAGAATCCGTTGAACCACAGCATGGCCCCGGTCACGAACATGATGATGATCGCGCCGAACTGGAATGCCGCGTTCAGCTTCTGGCCTGCATTGAACTTTCCGACCGGAAGACTTCCGCTTCGACGGGCCTTGGTGCGCAACCACTGCCAGTCGACGCTGGTGAACCGATTGAGTCGGCGCACATCGAGGCGAAAGGCGAGAAAGCAGAAGGCGATGATGAGAGGTATCGGCAGCACGAATCCGAGAATCACGTGCGAGATCTTGAAGAAGTAGCGATTGCCCACCAGCCCGCTGAGATCGGGTATGTACAGGAACGCTGCGGTGATGATGAGAAGGCCGATATCCCAGGCGATGAGCCTGTGAATCCAGCGCTCGGCCTTGGTAAACCTCCTCAGGCCGTGATCAGACGACCGGGGCATCCGTGCGTCCGTTCGACTTTCCGACCCAGGCATCAATGTCGTAGCCACGCACTTCCCAGTAGCCCGGCACGACCTCGGGCGTGGCCTTGATGCCGTCAAGCCACTTGATCGACTTGTAGGCGTACATGGGTGCCACGACCAGGCGCACCGGACCACCGTGCTCCCGAGTGATCGGTGCGCCGAGCATCGACGATGCCACCAGGACATCGGGACGCATCGCCTGATCCATGGTGAGCGACTCGGTGTAAGCGCCATCAAATGAGGTGAAGCTCAGCGCCGTGCCGTTGGCCGCCAGGTCGAACTCATTGATGATGTCGCTCAGCAGCACGCCTGACCACTGAACGTCATCGACTCGCCAACCCGTGACGCACTGGAAGTCCTTCGTCATCGAGGTCTGGGGCAAGGCAGAGAGGTCATCGAAGGTCAGCGCCGTGGTTTTCGATCCCGCGGTGATCGTGAGCCGATAATCAGCCTTGGACATCTCCGGGTAGCCATTGGTGACGGTATAGATGCGAAATCCGCCGGTCGCGGGCAACACCGACTGCAATTGCGGCGCCACGGCTCCCACGGCACTGGATGTCGCATCGGTGAGCTGCCTGCCCAGAATCACTGCTAAGGCACCGGCACCGGCCATGCCCAGGACAATGCGTCGGCCGACAGGCGAGCCCTCAGCCGGAGTCAGGTCAACGTCATCAGTGCCCACGCTGATCACCTCCGCTCCGGGATTCGCGCATTTCGTGCGCGCACTCACAAGGGTAAGCGGAGATGGGAAAAGCACCACCCGTGCAGAGCAATCGCCTGCACGCCTGCGCGTTCGGCTGAATCGTTCAGCTGCGGCGGCTACTCCAGGCCGAGATCGGCCAGCGAGTAGGCGGCGCGGTACTCGAAGCCACGCTCCTCCACTGCGCCACGCGCGCCGCGATCGACGATGACGGCGCAGGCGACGGTCGTGGCACCGTCGTCAGCCAGGGCATCGACAGCGGTGAGCACGGAGGAGCCGGTGGTCGAGGTGTCCTCGACAGCGAGGACCCGCTTGCCCGCAACCGAGGGGCCTTCGATCCGACGCTGCAGTCCGTGAGCCTTCTCGGACTTGCGCACGACGAAAGCGTTCAGTGCGACGCCGTTCTTGGCAGCATCGTGCATCATCGCGGTTGCCACCGGATCAGCACCGAGGGTCAGGCCCCCGACGGCATCGAACTGCAGATCGGCGGTGAGCTCTCGCATGACCTGGCCGATGAGCGGCGCGGCCACGGAATCGAGGGTTACCCGGCGAAGATCGACGTAATAGTCGGCCTCGCGACCGCTGGAGAGAATCACCTTTCCGCGCACGACTGCCTTCTCGATGATCTGGTCACGGAGCTGATTCCACGCGTCACTGGGCATGGCTGAATCCTAGGGGCCGGGCTCCTATGCTCGACGCGTGCCTGTTGCCACAGTGCTTGTCCTCGGAGAACTGCCCGAGATCATCGGAATCGGCGGATGCGAAGTCATTCCTGCCGCTGACGACGCGATTCCGCTCATCGCCCGGGTCTGCGCCGAGATCACGCGGCTGTCACCCGCTCCCCCCGTGGTCATCGTGGCCGAAGGAGAGTCCGCCTTGCTCCTGCCGGGTGTCGCTCTCGCACAACGGGCGGCACGCCGACCCGTGCTCGCCTACGTGCTCGTCGATCCAGTGCTCCCTCCGGTGACCGAGCAATGGCCTGACGCACGAGTGCACGTGGTGGGCCGCGTCGGTTTCGAGCTCCGGGCAGCAGAGCTCCGCGGCTGGGACGTCCACGAAGCCGGCGATCTTCCCGGCCTCGTCACCCGCCTCGCGACCGAGGGCTAGCGCTGCGCAGGAAGCGACGTAGTGTGGTCGCATGCGCAGAATCCTTGCCCTTCTCGTGGCAGGTATCACCGTGCTCGGGGCACCCGCCGCACTCGCCCAGCCGGACGTCTCACCGCGCATCATCAACGGCACCACTGCGTCAGCGAGTGACCTTCCGTACTTGGTCGCCCTGATCGACACCTCGCGCATGAGCCAGCTGGGCACGTACCAGGCCCAGTTCTGCGGCGGTGCGCTGGTCACTCCCACGAAAGTCGTGACCGCGGCTCATTGCGTCGTCGATCAGTCGACTCGGCAGATCGCCCCGCCCGGTGACGTGCTCGTTCTCACCGGTCAGAGCCTGAAGTCACCCATCACCGCGCCCATCGCCGTCGCATCCATTGCCGTTCATCCTGAGTACGACATCGACATGTCGAGCAACGACATTGCCGTGCTCACGCTGGCGTCACCCATCGAAGGCGTTCCCACCATCGACCCGCTGGCGCCCTCCGAGGTCGCCGATTACCTGGTGACCGGGAGTCCGGTGCGCGCAGGCGGCTGGGGCAACACGACCACGCTGACCGGAGGCAAGGCCTATCCCGACTTCTTCCGAGTCGCGAATCTCGTGCTGTTCCCTGACGCCATGTGCGGATCGCACGGCACCTACGTCGTCAATGGCGTCACCTTCCACGGATTCAGTGCCTCCGAGGCTGATCCCGACACGATGCTCTGTGCCGGAGCCGCTGACACGAACGGACGCATCATCAACTCCTGCCAGGGTGACTCCGGCGGCCCGCTCATCTCCGCGGCCGGCGGCCCTGAACGACTCATCGGCGTCGTCAGTTGGGGCGATCAGTGTGCGAGCAAGTACCCGGGCGTCTACACGCGCGTGGCAGCCATGTACGACTTCCTGCTGGAGCAGGGAGCTATCGAATTAGACCCGCCTCCTGTCGCGCCAACGATTGCTCTCGGCACGTTGTCCGGGGCCCTGCGCGTCACCTTCACTGACCCCGCGCCCACGTCTGCCATGTCCGCGTACACCGCCCGAGCCATCGATCCCCTCGGCAACACCTTCGATTGCGCCGCGATTCCGCATCCGGATGGCCTGGCCCCGCACTGCACGATCGGCGGGCTTGCCAATGGAACGACCTACTCCGTCACCGCTGTGGGCAGCAATGCCGCAGGCTCGTCACCTGAATCACCGGTTTCCCTCGGCACTCCTGCACCGGTGCCCACACCCGGTGAGATCACCAAGGTCGCGGTGCGCAAGAACGGCGTAGTGGGATTCATCGTGGCCCCGGGGAAGCGTGGAGGGTCAGAGGTCACTCGCAATGTGATCCGCTGCGTCCCGATATCGGGCGGTGCGTCTCGGGTCAGTCAGGTACAGGAGCGGGTCGCCGTCGTGAGCCGGATGCGGCCGATCGTCTATTCGTGCGTGCACCGCATGACCAACACCGCGGGTACCGCCGAATCGTCACCGCGCGCAGTGCTCGCCCGACGCTGACCTATCGGTCCAGTGCGCGCATGAGCATCGCCTCGCGCGTGGCGGCCGTCTGGGCCTGAACCTGCATGAACAGTGCCTCTCGCACACGCCGCTCAGCAGGGTTCGATCGGATCATCGCGCTACCGGATCTAGCGATCACGACTGCGATGCAGCATCGCATCAGGTGATCCAGTGCCTCGGCCCTGATAGCGAGTCGCGTCTCGACCGATGCGGCCGAGTCCTGAGCCGCATAGGCGCGCCCACGTATGTCTGTGCATTGGCCTGCCAGGGAGTTGGTCAGTGCGCGCATCGTGGAGTCATCGCGACTGCGTGCGAGGTCATCGAGCTCGCTGATCGCGCCGCGAGCGATACCGAAGATCGCGGGATTGGAGTTCGCTGTCTTGAGCGAATCGGCGGCTTGCCACTCGGCGAGATCTAGGACGGCCACGACCTGTTCGTCGCGGATATGCGCCTGCCGGAATTCGAGTGGTCGCGTGTGGGTACCGCCCATGGCCAGCAGTCGAAGAGGCTCACCGACGACTACACCCGGAATCGCGGACGGAACCTCCCCTGCCGTGATGAAGAAGCAGAGCACCGAGTCGCCCGATTCGACCATCACCATGACGACGTCGGCGATATCCCAGCTGGTGACCCAATCGAGCGCGCCATTGATCAACCAGCCGTCTTCGACCCGTTCGGCGCGAGGATTAGGCGACCCCGCGCGACGCAGATGAGCGTGCGCAACACCCGCAAGAAGCTCGCCTGATTCGAGACCCGGGAGCAGCTCTGCCCGGAGTGCCTCGGCCTCCGGCCGAGTGGAGTCGGACAGCACTCGCAACGGTGTCTGATGCTGGGTCCAGCAGAACCAGGTCGATGCATCAGACCGGGCAATGAGCTCAGCGAGCTCGCGTTGCTCATGTGCGGTGAGCGGCGTCCCCAGGAGTCCGGCGTCGGCGAGGTGATCGAGAGCCACTCGCTGAACACCGACATCGTCCACGGATTCGGCTCCGGGCACCAGCACGTCATCGATCAGCGCCGCGACGTGCGGTAGTTCGGTGCTCGCCGACCCGACTATGTCCACGGGTCGATTATGGCTTGCTACCGTGCAGGCATGAGTCGCCGAGAGCCCCTGCTGGTGCCGCGCATGGCCGAGCACTCTTCCTCCATCTTCGGGGAGATGTCGGCGCTCGCAGCACGCGTCGGCGCAATCAACCTCGGCCAGGGATTCCCCGATACCGATGGTCCGCAGGAGCTCAAGGTGGTTGCCGAGACCGCGATCGACGAGGGCCGCGGAAACCAGTACCCGCCGGCACACGGCCTGCTCGAGTTGCGCGAGGCCATCGCCTTCCACCAGGAGCGCTTCTACGGCATACGCCTCAACCCAGTCACCGATGTCGTGGTCACGACCGGTGCATCGGAGGCCCTGCAGTCGGCACTTCTCGCACTGATCGAACCCGGCGACGAAGTCGTGATGTTCGAGCCATGGTTCGACATCTACGCGGCCGGCATCTCGCTCGCCCGCGGCACTCGAGTCAGCGTGCCCCTCGGCGGCGACGACTACCGCCCCGATATCGATGCACTGCGCGCGGCCATCACTCCGCGCACCCGGATCATCCTGATCAACTCGCCGCACAACCCGACCGGCATCGTGTTCACCCACGAGGAGCTCGAGGCCATCGCCAGGGTCGCGATCGACAATGACCTCATCGTGATCTCCGATGAGGCCTACGAGCACCTGTGGTTCGACGATCACCGGCACATCCCGATCTCGACCCTGCCGGGCATGTTCGAGCGCACCATCACGGTGGGCTCGGGCGGCAAGTCGTTCTCGTTCACGGGCTGGAAGGTCGGATGGGCGACCGGTCCGGCCGACCTGATCGGCGCGGTGCGCGTGGTGCGTCAGCATCTCTCGTACGTCTCGGGCGGTCCCTTCCAGTACGCGATCGCGGCTGGCCTGAAGCTTCCCGACGAGTACTTCCGGGAGTTCCGGATGGATCTCAGTGCCAAGCGCGATCTGCTGTGCAATGGCCTCGAGGAGATCGGCCTGCGCGTCATTCGCCCGCAGGGCACCTACTTCGCCACCACGGATGTTCGCGCTCTCGGCTACGAGAGCGGCCTGCAGTTCTGCCGTGATCTGCCCGAGAAGGCCGGGGTGGTCGCTATTCCCCACGAGGTGTTCTGCGACAACCCCGAGGTCGGGCGCCCCTACGTGCGCTGGGCATTCTGCAAGCAGCCGGCAGTGCTCGAGGAGGCACTCACTCGACTGCGCACCGGATTCGATCGCTGATGGCCATCCTGGTCGATACCGCGATCTGGCCGGCTCACGATCGACTCTGGTGCCACCTGATCAGCGATACCTCCGTCGAGGAGCTGCACGCCTTCGCTCGCGAGCTCGGCATCCCCGAGCGCGGCTTCGAGGGCGATCACTACGACATTCCCGACGAGTATCGGGACCAGGCAATAGCGAAGGGCGCCATCCCTGTCACCTCGCGTGAGATCGTCACCGCTCTCTACGCTTCGGGACAACGACAGCGCCCTTCGCTGCGCAATGCCTAGCCCTTCAGCGACAGCTCATCACCGTCGGCATCGATGCGCACCGTGCTGCCGTCATGCACCTCGCCACTGAGAATCGCCTTGGCAAGCCGATCGCCGATAGCCGTCTGCACCAGCCGGCGCAGCGGGCGAGCCCCGTAGATCGGGTCGAAGCCGCGATCGACGAGCCAGCGCTTCGCCGCATCGCTGACATCAAGGGTGATGCGGCGATCATCGAGTCGCGACTGGAGCTGATCGATCTGGATGTCAGCGACCCGAGTGAGCACCGCGTGATCGAGGGGCTCGAAGGTCACCATCGCATCGAGTCGGTTCAGGAACTCGGGACGAAACTGCTGGCGCACGAGTGCCAGTGCCTGCTCCTTGCGCTCCTCGAACGGCAGCGTGATGTCGATCAGGAACTGAGAGCCGGTATTCGAGGTCAGGATCAGAATCACGTTGCGGAAGTCGACCGTGCGGCCCTGGCCGTCGGTCAGGCGTCCGTCATCGAGCACCTGCAGCAGGATGTCGAAGACCTCCGGATGCGCCTTCTCCACCTCGTCGAGCAGCACCACCGAGTACGGACGGCGACGCACGGCCTCGGTGAGCTGGCCGCCCTCCTCGTATCCGACGTAACCGGGAGGAGCGCCGACGAGTCGTGACACCGAGTGCTTCTCCGAGTACTCGCTCATATCGATGCGGATCATCGCCCGCTCATCGTCGAACAGGAACTCGGCGAGTGCCTTGGCGAGCTCGGTCTTGCCCACGCCCGTAGGGCCGAGGAACAGGAAGGATCCGGTCGGACGATTCGGATCGGAGATACCCGCACGCGCACGGCGCACGGCATCGCTTACCTCGCGCACGGCCTCGTGCTGGCCGACGACGCGCTTGCCGAGCTCCTGCTCCATGCGCAGCAGCTTCTGGCTCTCGCCCTCGAGGAGTCGGCCGGCCGGGATACCCGTCCAGGCCGCGACGACCTCGGCGATGTCATCGGCCGTGACCTCTTCCTTCACCATCGCGGCACGACTGTTGGTCTCGGCGGTGACCCGCTCGAGGTCGGCCTCGAGTGCGGGCAGGTCGGCGTAGATGATGCGCGAGGCCTGCTCGAAGTCACCGGCACGCTGCGCACGATCGGCCGTGGCTCGAAGCTCGTCGATCGAGACCTTGATCTCGCCGATGCGATCGAGACCCGACTTCTCCGCATCCCAGCGAGCACGCAGGCCGCGGAGCTCTTCGTCCTTGTCGGCGATCTCAGCGCGAATCGCGTCGAGTCGTGCCTTCGAGGCTTCGTCGGTCTCCTTGGAGATCGCCATCTCCTCCATGCGCAGGCGGTCGACCTGGCGCTGGAGCACGTCAATCTCGACGGGCGAGGAATCGATCTCCATGCGCAGGCGCGATGCCGACTCATCCATCAGGTCGATGGCCTTGTCGGGCAGGAAGCGCGAGGTGATGTAGCGATCCGACAGGGTCGCGGCGGCCACGAGTGCGCCATCGGAGATGACGACCTTGTGATGGGCCTCGTACTTCTCCTTGATGCCACGAAGGATCGAGATGGTGTCCTCCACCGAGGGCTGGTTGACCAGCACCTGCTGGAAGCGGCGCTCGAGCGCGGCATCCTTCTCGATGTACTCGCGGTACTCGTCAAGAGTGGTTGCACCGATCATGCGCAGCTCACCGCGGGCGAGCATCGGCTTGAGCATGTTGCCGGCATCCATCGCGCCCTCGCCGCCGGCACCTGCGCCGACAACCGTGTGCAGCTCGTCGATGAAGGTGATGATCTGGCCGTCGGAGTTCTTGATCTCGTCGAGCACTGCCTTCAGGCGCTCCTCGAACTCGCCGCGGTACTTCGCTCCTGCGACCATCGCGCCCAGGTCGAGTGAGTAAAGGGTCTTGCCCTGCAATGACGTGGGGACGTCACCCTCGACGATGCGACGGGCCAGGCCCTCGACGACAGCGGTCTTGCCAACTCCGGGCTCGCCGATGAGAACGGGGTTGTTCTTCGTACGTAGCGAGAGCACCTGGCTGGTGCGGCGAACTTCCTCGTCACGACCGATGACCGGGTCGATCTTGCCCTCGCGAGCACGCGCGGTGAGATCGACACCGTACTTCTCGAGTGCCTGGAAAGTGCCCTCCGGCTCGGCCGAGGTCACGCGCGAGCTGCCGCGCACCTTCTGCAGCGCATCGATGAGCGCCGCAGGTGTCGCGCCCTGCTGGGCGAGGCGATCGGAGACGCCCGGACCGCCGTCCTGCGCCAGTGCGATGAGCAGATGCTCAGTGCTGACGTACTCGTCGCCGCGCTCCTTCGAGAGCGACTGCGCCGCGTTGAGCACCTTGTACGAGGCATTGCTCAGCTGCGGGCTGGAGACCGACGAGCCGCTGGCCGACGGAAGGGCATCAACAGCAGCGCGCACCTGCTGGGTGAGCTGCGCGTGATTGGCGCCCACCGCATCGAGCAGCGCACTGGCGATGCCCTCGCCCTGCTGCAGCAGTGAGTCGAGCAGATGAAGCGGCTCGACCTGCGGGTTGCCCTTGGCGGCCGCGATGCGCACGGAGGCGCCGAGAGCGTCCTGGGCCTTAGTGGTGAATTGAATATCCATGATGTCCTGCCTTCGTTCTAAGAATTGGTTCTCGGTGCTCGGCGATCAGGTCGCCAGACCACCAGTGAGGTCGATGACTTCTCGCGGTGGAATTCGGCGAGCCGACCGCGCAGGTGGAGTACTTCCTCCTGCAGCGCCAGCACGCGCTTGATTCCCTCGAGACTGAGGCCCTCGGACGAGAGCTCGGCAATCTCGCGCAGCCGCGCGATGTCGAGCGCGGAATACAGCCGATTGCGGCCGGCTACCCGCGTGGGCGACACCAGGCCCAGGCGGTCGTACTGGCGCAGGGTCTGCGGATGCAGCCCCGCGAGTGAGGCGGCCACGCTGATCGCGTAGACCGGAGTCTCGTCGGGAACGCGGAACGGAACCCGATTGGCGCTCATTACTTGCTCCCGGCCATCTTCAGCAGGTCGCTGCGCGGGTCATGATCGAGGGTCTGCTTCGCGTACTCCTCGAGCGCTGCCTTCGCATCGCTGCTGAGGTTCTGCGGAACAGCGACCTCAACTGTCACGTGCAGGTCGCCGTAACTGCCGTCCTTCTTGGCGAGACCCTTCTCGCGCACGCGGAAGGTGCGGCCGTTAGCCGTGCCTGCCGGCACCTTGAGAGTCACCGTGCCGCCACGCGGGGTTGGCACCGTGATCTCGCCGCCGAGTGCGGCCTCGGTGAAGGTGATCGGCACGTCGACAGTGATGCTGTCGCCCTTGCGGCCGAACACCGGATCAGCCGTGACATGCACATTGATGTAGAGGTCGCCGGCCGGGCCTCCGGAGGTACCGGGTGAGCCCTTGCCCTTGAGCTTGATCTTGGCGCCGTCCTTGACGCCCGCGGGAATGCGCGCCTGGACGGTGCGGGTGCTCACGCCATGGCCGGAGCCACGGCAGCTGGTGCACGGGTTCTCGATGAGGACACCTCGACCCTTGCACGACGGGCACGGCTCCGGGATGGCGAAGCCGCCAGCATTTCGTGCCACCTGACCCTGACCACCACAGGTGGGGCAGGTCGAGGTCGCGCTTCCCGGCTGTGCCCCGCTGCCACGGCAGCTGCCACACGTGCCGTCACTGCGAAGTGACAGCGGCACGGTCACGCCATCGAGGGCGTCGTCGAAGGAGAGCGTCAGCTCACTCTCGATATCGCCGCCACGACGTGGCTGCTGGGCACGCCCCCCGCGCGAACGCGAGTTGAAGATGCCCCCGAGGAAGTCGCCGTAGCCGTCACCTCCGAAGAGGTCTTCCATGTTGACGTTGTAACTACCGCCACGCCCGCCGCCGAACCCCTGGCCGCCGCCGAACCCTCCGGGGCCATAGCCACCGGAGGCGAACAGCGTGCGTGCTTCGTCGTACTCCTTGCGCTTGGCATCATCGGAGAGAACGTCGTATGCCTCGGATACGGACTTGAACTTCTCCTCGGCAGCCTTGTCCCCCGGGTTCTTGTCCGGGTGCAATTCGCGCGCGAGCTTGCGGTACTTCTTCTTGATCTCATCACCGGTGGCGTCCTTGGACACACCGAGAAGAGCGTAGAAGTCCTTCTCAAGCCAATCCTTGTTCACGTCTCTTCCTTCATGCTCTCTTTCGTGCGTGCCGGCACTCAGTCAGTGCCGGCGTTCCTACTGCTGAACCGAGTTCAGTCGGTTCCTGCGACTGCAACGCGTGCAGCGCGCAGTACTCGTGTCGCGTATCGGTAACCGGGCTGGTAGACGTTGACTACCGTCGGCTCGCTCACCTCATCACGCGATTCAGTTGTCAGTGCCTCGTGGACCATCGGGTCGAACGGCTCCGGTGCGGTGCCGAACTTCTCCAGGCCCAGCTTGGCCAGTGCGCCCTCGAGGCTCTCGCCCACGGTCTTGAACGCACCCTCGAGCTCGCCGTGCTCACGTGCTCTCTCGATGTCATCGAGGACGGGCAGCAGGTCGGCCATGACCGACCCGACTGCCATCTCCTTGATGAGCTCGCGATCGCGATCGACGCGCTTGCGGTAGTTCGCGTACTCGGCGTGCACCCGCTGCAGGTCGTTCGTGAGCTCGGCGATCTTCACCTCGATCTCGGCGACCTCTGACTCGACGATGGCGCCCTCCGCGTCGGTGCCAGCCGGGGTTGCCGGCTGGTCACCGTCGCGAAGTGTCAGAGTCTCCGGATCGATGCGGCGCTTGTCGGTTACCCGGACGCCTTGATCCTGGGAGTTCTCCGGGTTTGTCACTTGGACTCGCCCTCGTCAACGATCTCGGCGTCGACAACGTCGTCCTCGGCTGCATCCGCTGCTGCCTCTGCGCCGCCCATGTCGCCGCCGGCTGCCTGAGCCGTCTCGTACATGGCGGCACCGAGTGCCTGGCTTGCCTCGGCAACCTTGTCGGTCGCTGCACGCATGCCCGGCAGGTCATTGGCCTCGATGGCCTTCTTCAGCTCATCGAGCGGACCCTCGACATTGGCCTTCGCATCTGCGGGGACCTTGTCCTCGTTGTCCTTCAGGAACTTCTCCGTCTGGTACACGAGTGCCTCGGCGTTGTTGCGCACCTCGACCTCCTCGCGACGCTGCTTGTCTTCCTCAGCGTGCTGCTCGGCCTCGCGCATCATGCGGTCGATGTCGTCCTTGTTCAGGGCCGAACCACCGGAGATGGTCATCGACTGCTCCTTGCCCGTGGCCTTGTCGGTCGCGGTGACATGGACGATGCCGTTGGCATCGATGTCGAACGTGACCTCGACCTGCGGGACGCCACGGGGTGCCGGCGGCAGGCCCGTGAGCTCGAAGGTACCCAGGCGCTTGTTGTAAGCGGCCATCTCTCGCTCACCCTGGTACACCTGGATGAGAACCGACGGCTGGTTGTCGTCAGCGGTGGTGAAGATCTCCGAGCGCTTGGTCGGGATCGTGGTGTTGCGCTCGATGAGCTTGGTCATGATGCCGCCCTTGGTCTCGATGCCCAGCGACAGCGGGGTGACGTCGAGAAGAAGAACGTCCTTGACCTCGCCCTTGAGCACGCCGGCCTGCAGTGCAGCGCCGATCGCGACGACCTCGTCGGGGTTGACGCCCTTGTTGGCGTCCTTGCCCGTCTCGGACTTCACGAGCTCGGCAACAGCGGGCATGCGGGTCGAGCCGCCGACGAGAACGACCTGGTCGATCTTGTCGAGGGAGATACCGGCGTCCTTGAGCACTGCCTTGAACGGTGCCTTGGTGCGCTCGAGGAGCGAGGCGGTCATCTGCTCGAACTGCGCACGCGTCAGGTTCTCCTCCAGGTGGAGGGGTCCGTCGGCGCTTGCCGTGATGTACGGGAGGTTGATCGATGACTGCATCGAACTCGACAGCTCGATCTTCGCCTTCTCGGCTGCCTCGCGCAGACGCTGCATGGCCATCTTGTCCTTCGACAGGTCGACACCGTGTGCGTTCTTGAACGAGGTCACCATCCAGTCAACGACAGCCTGATCCCAGTCGTCGCCGCCGAGGTGGTTGTCACCACTCGTGGCCTTGACCTCGACGACGCCGTCGCCGATCTCGAGCAGCGACACGTCGAACGTTCCGCCACCGAGATCGAATACGAGAATCGTCTGCTCGACGTCGCCCTTGTCGAGACCGTATGCAAGTGCGGCCGCGGTCGGCTCGTTGATGATGCGCAGCACGTTGAGACCTGCGATCTCACCGGCCTCCTTGGTGGCCTGGCGCTCGGCGTCACTGAAGTACGCGGGCACGGTGATGACCGCGTCAGTGACGCTCTCGCCGAGGTAGGCCTCGGCGTCGCGCTTGAGCTTCATCAGCGTGCGAGCGCTGATCTCCTGTGCGGTGTAGGCCTTGCCGTCGATGTCCTGGGTCCAGGTGGTACCCATGTGACGCTTGACCGAGCGGATCGTGCGCTCGACGTTGGTCACGGCCTGGCGCTTGGCGACCTCGCCGACCAGCACCTCGCCGTTCTTCGCGAAGGCGACGATGGACGGGGTGGTCCGGGCGCCCTCCGCGTTTGCGATGACGACGGGCTCGCCGCCTTCGAGGACCGAGACAACCGAGTTCGTCGTGCCCAGGTCAATTCCCACTGCTCTCGCCATGGTGTTCGTACTCCTTTTGTTCTGCCGGCAGGTGCCGGATGGTCTGATTCGAGTCTCCCCCTCCTCAGGACTCCATGCAACCTAAGCCGCATATTCCTTGAGTCGGGTCGACTCATATCAATTCCAACCCCGGGCACCCCCCGGATATTCCGTGCGGAGCCGAGAATTTCCAGAATTTTTTCGCTCAGACACCCTGAGACCACGTTCGTGAGCCTGCCCCCCTCCTCCCGGCATGTGGGCAGGCTCACGCCCATATAGGGGGATCCGAGGGCTCAGGGCCTATTGCCTGCCTCATGGCGGCAGTAGGGTCGCCTCGTGGATTCCATGGTTCTTCGTGCCGTCGTCGGCATCGCCCTCACTGTCATCCTGCTTGCCTTCGCGGCGCGCCGTACCTACTTCCTGGTCACGCTGGCCCGCAGTGGCAAGCCCGCGTACGGCCGACTGAAGGGCATCCCCAAGCGCGTGGAGGCCGAGGCCTTCGAGGTACTCGGGCAGCGGAAGCTGCTGAAGTGGACCATCCCGGGTATCGCCCACGTCTTCGCCTTCTGGGGCTTCCTCGTACTGGGCCTGACCATCCTGGAGTGCTACGGAGCCCTGTTCGTCGAGGACTACGGCGTGCCGATCGTGGGCAGCTGGGCCATCGTCGGATTCGCCGAGGATCTCTTCGGCCTGCTCGTGCTGGTGGGCGTCATCATGTTCGGCCTGATCCGAGCGAAGAACGACCCGTCGAAGGAAGGCCGCCGCTCGCGCTTCTTCGGCTCGCACACCAAGGGCGCCTGGCTCATCCTCTTCATGATCTTCAACGTGGTCTGGACCCTCTTCCTCTACCGCGGCGCGCAGGCGGCACTCGGCAACCTGCCCTTCGAGAACGGCGCCTTCGTCTCCGACTGGGTCGGATCCTGGATGAGCGGCCTCTCCGAGAGCACCCTCGTCGCCATCGAGACCATCGGCATCTGGCTGCAGATCCTCGTGATCCTGAGCTTCCTGCTCATCGTGCTGAACTCCAAGCACCTGCACATCGGCGCCGCGCCCGTGAACGTGTACACCTCGCGTCGTCCGAATGCCCTCGGCCCACTGATGCCGATCTACTACAAGGGCGAGCCGGTCAACTTCGAGGATCCGCCGGACGACGCATCATTCGGCAAGGGTCACATCGGTGACTTCACCTGGAAGAACTACGTCGACTTCATGTCGTGCACCGAGTGCGGACGCTGCCAGTCGCAGTGCCCGGCCTGGAACACCGAGAAGCCGCTCTCCCCGAAGCTGCTCATCATGGATCTGCGCGACACCATGTTCGCGCAGGCTCCGTACCTCCAGGCCGCCAAGGGAACTCATCCCGGTCTCGGCGAGGTGAACGAGGAGGTCCTCGCGAAGCTGCCCGAGAGCGTGCAGACCGAGGTCATGCGTCCGTTCATCGGCTCCCGCGAGGGCAGCGAGCATGCGGGCGACGACGGCTACACCTTCGACGGTCATCGCTCCACCGGCGCCGAGTTGCCGATCATCGCCGACGATGTTCTCTGGTCGTGCACGATGTGCGGTGCCTGCGTGAACCAGTGCCCGGTCGACATCGAGCACATCGATCACATCGCCGACATGCGCCGCAACCAGGTCATGATCGCCACCGACTTCCCGAGCGAGCTCAACGGCCTGTTCAAGAACATCGAGAACAAGGGCAACCCGTGGGGCATGAACGCGAGCGATCGCAATGCCTGGATCGCCGAGGTCGACTTCGACGTGCGCGTGTTCGGCATGGAGGGCGAAGATGAAATTCCCGCCGATGTCGACTACCTGTTCTGGGTGGGCTGCGCCGGCGCATTCGAGGATCGCGCGAAGCGCACCACGAAGAATGTCGCCGAGCTGCTCAACATCGCCGGCGTGAACTTCATGGTCCTCGGCGAGGGCGAGACCTGCACGGGTGATCCCGCACGTCGCGCGGGCAACGAGTTCCTCTTCCAGATGCAGGCCATGCAGAATGTCGAGGTACTCAACGAGATCAAGGCGACCAAGATCGTCGTGACCTGCCCGCACTGCCTCAACACCCTCAAGCGCGAGTACCCGCAGCTCGGAGGCAACTACGAGGTCGTGCACCACACCGAGCTGCTGGGCCAGCTCGTCAAGGAAGGCCGACTCACCCCGGTCGCCGAGGTCGGCACCACGGTCACGTACCACGATCCGTGCTACCTCGGCCGTCACAACAACGTCTACGTTCCGCCGCGCGAGCTCATCGAGTCGACCGGTGCGAGCAAGGTCGAGATGCCTCGTCACGGCGACAAGTCCTTCTGCTGCGGCGCCGGCGGCGCTCGCATGTGGATGGAGGAGAAGATCGGCACCCAGATCAACAAGAACCGCGGCGATGAGGCCATTGCCACCGGTGCTTCGAAGATCGCCGTGGGCTGCCCGTTCTGCTCGGTCATGCTCAACGACGCCGTCACTGCCCGTCAGTCGGAGGGCGTTGCCGAGGGCGTCGAGGTTCTCGACGTGGCGACTCTCCTGCTGGAGGCCAGCAAGAAGTAGCTCTTCACATGGAAGCGGGCGAAAGAAAAAAACGCGAGGCGGGTTCCACTAGCAGCGGAGCACACACAGATGGGACTATAGTTTGTTCA
>JBJSWO010000039.1:0-18910 GCA_046085905.1 Actinomycetes bacterium
CGTGAGCTTTGCGAAGGACACCGCCGCGGTTGCCAGCCGCGTAGGCGTGCGTATACGTCGTCGACACCTCTTGGAGTCGCTTCAGGTTCGGGAACTCCCGGCGCACTGCGCCTTCCTGGTCCATGACGAGCGGGTACTGGAGTTCGTCAGAGATCACCCACACCACATTCGGTCGCTGCGGATCCGGGTTGAATGCGAGCTCGTTCGCGGTGGACGGCACTCCCCCGACGAGAGTGAGCACCAGGGGAATCGCAGCGGCACCGGCCGCGAAGAGCATGAGGATCAGGCCCATCGTGATGCGCCGGGACAGCTCAGTGAGCAGCACCGCAGCAACCAGGCCAAGGATCGGGCCGAGGACCGGAGCGGACGCGAGAAGGGAACGCGACAGCAGGTTGCCCAGCAGGAACCACGTGAAGAGCAGCATGACTGCAGACGCAGTGATGTCGAACGTGCGGGTGCTCGCCTTGCGACGAATCAGGGTGAAGATGCCGAAGAGCAGCAGCCACAGGCCGATGATCGCGAGAAGCAGCACGACCAGCCAGGCGATTGCCGAGACACCGTGGGCGGCGAAGAAGACCTGGTTGCTCGCGATTTTCTCGTTCGAGGGAATGACGATGACGAGAATGAACGGGGCGAGAATCCAGGCGGCGGTGTCGCGCGCACTGAGGTTGCGCCGTTCGCGGAGCATGTCAGTTCCAGGCGTTGACGACGATGCGCGTTGCCGACGTCGTACCGACCTCGTCAACATGGGCGAAGCGTGCACGCAGAGCGTCGAGCAGAGCCGTGGTCGAGTAGTCGCCACTCCAGTTGGGAATCTGGCTCAGCAGCAGTCGCACCTTCTCGTCATCCTCGGTCGCGAACTCAATCTGCACCGGGGCGCCGAAGCGCGCCAGGGCCTCGATCGCGAAGGGCATCGGGGTGCCCTGGGTGATGACCACGTGATGGAGCACGGCCTGGCAGATCACTGCGGTGGGTCGCACGCGCGAGAGATAGGAGGCGAATTCGGCATCGAGAAGACCTGAGGCGGGGCTGAGATTGGTGATATCCCCCAGGATCGGGGTGATGTGGCCGGCGAGATCGGGATTAGTCGAGACTCCCGCGTACAGCACATCCATGGCTCCGGCATCGGCGTCCATCACGATGACACCGGCGTTCGCATCGCGCACCAGCCGTGAAGCCGTTAAGCCGTCGTTGCCGCCAACGTCGAGCACGAGTCGCTCGCGTCCGGGATAGGCATTGATGAACTGCGCCGCAAATGCCGACTTTCGAGTGAGGTCGCTCTCCGCGTAATGCTCGCGAGAGCCGTAGCCCACCCATGTCGTGGCATGCGCCTCGCCGTGCAATTTCGCGACCTGCTTGCCGAGTCGCTTCGTGAGCCCCTTGGTTGCCGAGAGTGCGAGATCACGATTCTTATTGGCCTCGCCGGCGAACCGGGTCTCACTCGGAGCCTTGGACGTCGGACGTGTCGTCGCCTGCAGAAGGAGGAGGGACAGACTGCGTCGCCGTCCCTTCGGTAGAAGTTGACGAGCAGCGTCGGAACGAAGGCCGCGGTGACGGGAGAGCTGCCAGGCATCCGCCGCGGTCACGTGATCTCCGGAGCCCACGGCCAGCGGATTGATGAAGTGCTCGATGAACTGCCGCGAGGCATTCCAGGACGGGTTCGGGCGCCAGGTCTCGATGGAGCCGATGTCGATGAAGCGCGGAGTGAGTCCGTCGAACTGCACGTTGAAAGCCGAGGCGTCCTTGAGATCGAGACCGATATCGAGGAGCCGCAAGCGCAGGCTCAAGGTCAGCTGAGCGGCCGATTCCAGTAACGAGTTCGGCCACTCCCACGGATAGGTGATGATCTCGACGGTATCGACTCGGAAGACGCGAGAGTCCGGCTTCGGCTCTCGTCCGGCACTGATAGCGAATGCGGCGATGATCTGCGCGGCGTGATTGCCGTCGACACGATCGAAGGGCACGAGTGCTCGCTCGGCGACCAGAGCCTCGTAAAGCGGGGAATCGCGCAGTACGTCGAGTGCCGCGGCTGACGCCGGGCTCGCTATGCGGTACCAGGTGCCGTCGTGATGGAAGGCAGCATTCTCGGGATCGCGGAAGCTGGCCGTGGGCTGGGAGCTCACTGCTCGGTCGGTGCCGACTCGGTCGACTCGGCCGGCGTCGGGGCCGACTTGCCGGGGCCGCGACCGCGGATTGCCGCCCACTTTGAGCGGATGAAGAACCAGATGCCCGCGGCACCGCTGGCGATGGCAGCGAGCAGGTAGGAACCCGTTCCGGCGTCGATGTAACCGACGGTATTCAGCATCTGTTCACCTCTTGGTCGAGTGCGCGTAACGGTGAGCGTACAGGCAGGTGCAGACTGAGCCAGTGCAGTCAGCAGCCCTGAGATCGCCCCGGAGCTGGGCGATTCTCATCCTCGGCGTCGTCTGCGCCGGAATAGCCGTCGCACTGCTCCTGGATTCCGCCTTCGGGGTGGCCCCTGTCGATGCGGTCTTCGCAGGCATCAGCCGCCAGACCGGGATCAGCGTCGGAACCGCCCTGATCGCCGCCTGCATCGCTCTCGTGGCGTTCGCCTGGCTGCTCGGGGTGAAGCCGGGCCTGGGGACCGTGGTCTCGTTCTTCGGGATCGGCCTGGCGGTGGATGCCACGACCTGGCTCCTCGATGTCACGGGGTGGAGTGTGAGCGACAGCGCGTGGCAGGTGCGCCTGCTGGTCTGGCTCGTGGCGGCTCCCCTGCTCGGCTTCGCGGCAGCGTGCATGTACTCGAGCGGCCTCGGAGCCAGCCCCTACGACCTCTTCGTGCAGTCACTGGGTCGTTTTCACCTGTCCATTCCGGTGGCGCGGGTGATCATCGATGGCGCCATGCTGCTCGTGGCCTTCCTGATCGGAGGTGCCTGGGGCATCGGCACGGTCGGGTTGATGCTCGCTATCCCGCTCTTCCTCAAGCTCTTCCTGCCCCTCGTGGGGCGTTTCGCCCCGCATCAATCCTTCGAGCATCCGGCTCGCACATCTAATAGTTGACAGTTCAACTAGATAGGCGGATACTCATTCCATGAGTACCGCGACCGATCGCATCCCCGCACTCTTCCTCGGTCATGGCGCCCCGCCACTTCTCGACGACAGGCTCTGGTGCGCCCAACTGGCCTCCTGGGCCGGCGAGCTCCCGACGCCGCGGGCAATCCTGATCGTCTCGGCTCACTGGGAGCAGGCGCCCATGAGCCTCTCGGCAAGCGCGGCCGCTACCCCGCTGATCTACGACTTCGGCGGCTTTGACCCGAAGTACTACTCGATGCAGTACCCCACGCCGGATGCCTCTGCTCTCTCAGCTCTCGTGGCCTCCGTGCTGCCCGACGGCATGACTCTTCATCAGCACGCCACGCGCGGACTCGATCACGGTGCCTGGGTGCCCCTAAAGGTGATGTACCCCAAGGCTGACATCCCGGTTCTCCAGCTCTCGATCCCGACACATGACCCGGCGACCCTGATGGAGGTGGGGCGAAGGCTCCAGCCCCTGCGCGACGCAGGTGTGCTCATCATCGGCTCCGGCTTCCTGACGCACGGACTTCCGTACCTGCGCGACTGGAGCACGGATGCACAGCCACCCGGGTGGTCGGTGGACTTCGATCTCTGGGCCCACGAGGCGATGGCACGCGGCGATCTCGACACCTTGATGGACTATCGGAATCAGGCTCCCGGCATGCCCTACGCGCATCCGACTGTCGAGCATCTTTCTCCGCTGTTCGTAGCCCTGGGCGCGGCGAGTGATCCCGAGAGCGCGCCAACAGTGACCATCGACGGCTACTTTTATGGCCTGGCAAAGCGATCGATTCAGGTCGCCTGACGAAGGGCACTGCCGTGGGATCCACCGGAGATACGCGGGACCCCCAGGCTGATCGGCTTCCCAAGAAGATCTACGAGGAAGAGCTCTACCGCCTGCAGGCCGAGCTCGTGAAGATGCAGGAGTGGATTCGTCTCGAGGGACTGCGTGTCGTCGTGCTCTTCGAGGGCCGCGATGCCGCGGGAAAGGGCTCCGCGATCAAGCGCGTGGCCGAGTACCTGAATCCGCGCGTGGCCCAGATCGTCGCGCTTCCGATGCCGACCGAGCGTCAGCGCACTCAGTGGTACTTCCAGCGCTATGTCGATCACCTTCCGGCCGCGGGCGAGATCCGACTCTTCGATCGATCCTGGTACAACCGTGCCGGTGTCGAACGCGTCATGGGCTTCTGCACGCCCGAGGAATACCGACGCTTCCTGCATCAGACGCCGATCTTCGAGCGACTCCTGATCGAGGACGGCATCCTGTTGCGCAAGTACTGGTTCAGTGTCAGCGATGACGAGCAGGAACGTCGCTTCAAGTCGCGCCTGGCGGATCCGATGCGGCAGTGGAAACTCCCACCGATGGATCTCGAGTCCATCACGCGGTGGGAGGACTACTCGCGGGCGAAGGACGAGATGCTCGTGCACACCGACATCCCCGAGTCGCCATGGTTCGTAGTCGAGGCTGATGACAAGCGACGGGCACGCATCAACATGATTCATCACCTGCTGTCGACCATTCCCTACGAGCAGGTGATGCGACCGCCGCTCGAGCTTCCGCACCGCCCGAAGTCGACCGGGTATGAACGGCCCCCGAAGGACATGAGCACTTACGTGCCCGACTACGCCGCGACACTGATCAGGGACTAGGCGCTAGCCGACCGAGTAGGTGCGTACCTGCTCGAAGGCGAGGTGATTGCCCGCAGCCGGTGCGGTGAGAGTCACGGTCACGATCGTCGGGGCCGTGATCAGGGTGCGCAGTCGGTAATCGGTCGCCGTGCGGGTGATCGAGCAGGAGCGCACCTCCTTGGCAGGGATATCGCCCATGGATGCGCTGCGCCCTGAGGGCTTCGGTGCGCAGCTGACTCGCGCACTGATCGGCTGCCCGGCATCGGTCCGCTCACTGCGCGAGACCAAATCGACCACGCCATCGGCGGGAAGAGCTCGCGGCAGCTCGATCGGATCTGCGACCGCCTGCGGGCTGCTCTCGGGCCGCCCGTCTCCATCGGCATCGCCGTCGCGAGAGTTCAGAACTCCGTCGCCATCCTGATCGGGATCCGTGGCGTCAGGGGTGCCGTCCTGGTCGTTGTCAGAATCCTTGGCATTAGGGGTGCCGTCGCCATCCGTGTCGGTGCTCGAGAATGACGTGGGCTCGATCCCGCACGCACCTGCGCGAAATGCCACGCCGCTGCCGGAACGAGTTACGACAGCCTGGACCTCGCCCTCGCGATCAGGCTCTGCCACACCGTCGCCATTGGCATCGGAGTCGAGCACGTTGGGTGCACCATCGCCGTCGCCGTCGGAATCCAGTGAATTGGGGATGCCATCGTTGTCAAGGTCGCTGTCCGTTGCATCGATAATTCCATCACCCTCGCGATCAGGGTCCTTGGAATCGGCGACGCAGTCCCCGTCGTCATCGTTGTCGGTCGCATCGGGAATCGTGTCACCATCGGAGTCGATTGACCGCGGGACGTCCGGATCACCGGCATCGATGACACTGTCTCCGTCGCGATCAGGGTCAGATGCATCCCCGAGACCGTCGCCGTCGTCATCGGGGTCGAGGGCATCCGGGATCGTGTCGCCGTCGACGTCCGCCTTCAACGGCGAGTCAGGGTCGCTCGCATCGGACGTGCCGTCACCGTCGTCATCGGCATCGACGAGATCCGGGATCGAGTCGTTGTCGTCATCCGGATCCTGAAGGTCGATGACGCCATCGCGATCCGTATCGGCGAGCACCACAGGGACGCAGCCATTGGCATAGGTGGTCGAGCCCTGAGAGTTCCAGTTGAGACCCGGGAAGCCGTTGACAGGCGGAATGATGTCGAGGGCGTGATCGCCGTGGCCTCGGAAGTTGACCGCACTGGCATCAACCGTGATCTGAACGAAGCCCTTGCCCTGCCCGGTGGAGTGACAGATGGTCACCGCGATGTGCCCCTTGGGAGCAGCGGATGCCGGAGCCACGCAAGTGAGGAGAAGTGCGCCGACCGTGGCAAAACTCAGCGTGCCGAGAGTGGCGCGCGTGGATGTTGAACTCAAGCGCATGACTGTGTCCCCCGTAGCTGGCGGCGATGCCCACGAAGCCCGGCGTTCGGGCAGTTCGTAGGGAGGTATCGGCTCAGTTGTCGGCGAGGCGACCGGGTGCGTGGCTCTCGAGGAGCGCGTACACCTCACTGGCCCGATACCGGCGGTGACCGCCGAGAGTGCGAATGCTCGCGAGCTTGCCCGCCTTCGCCCACCGGGTGACTGTCTTGGGATCAACTCGGAAGAGGGCTGCTACCTCCGACGGGGTGAGCAACTGCTCGGACTCTGGCCCGGCCATGCGTTCCTCCCCGCTCGGAAAATCGGCGTATGTGGCTTCGTGAACCGTCGTACTGTCCCATCCTGGTGAGGGCGCGGCAAGCGTAAATGGCCGAAATACAGCGTTTTTCCGCTGCCGTGGGGTCGATTCCCGGCCGATCGACGACTGGAGTCCGAAATGTCCGTTCCCGTCGGCCCGGACCGGATAGCCGCTGCCTGGGGTGCCAGGTAGACTTCCGAGCATTAACGCGCGGTGGCCCCGGGGCTACTGCGCGAGTTCCGTCCAACACGTACCGGGGCGATGGCCCCGAATAAGGGGGTCGAGCCATGGGGCGCGGCCGGGCCAAGGCGAAGCAGACCAAGGTTGCCCGCGAGCTTAAGTACGGTGGTCCGCAGACAGATTTCGATCGTCTGCAGGCCGAGCTCGGCGGAGGAAGCAGCACGTACACCAGCACGAGCGTCGACACCGATGATGTCGACGACGAGGACGACCCCTACGCCAAGTACCTCGACGACGACGAGAAGTAATCCGGGCTCACGCGACTAGAGCGCGTATGAGCCGATCAACGTCGTAGCGCCACCCTTGCCACCCTTGGCCTCGGCATCGCCATGCTCGCCCTCGCGACGATCGCGAATCTCGCCGCAGACCCAGGCGGGCACCCCGCGCCCACCGAGCACTCGAAGTGCCTCATCGGCCGCGTGGGCGGGAACGATCGCGATCATGCCCATCCCCATGTTGAACGTGCGCTCGAGCTCGATCTGCTCCACGTTTCCGAGTCGACCGATCACGGTGAACACGGGCTGCGGAGTCCAGCTGGCGCGATCGATGTCGACGGCCAGATGCTGCGGCAGAACTCGGGCGATATTCGCGGCGATGCCGCCACCCGTGATGTGGCTCATGGCATGAACCTCGACAGCATCGGCCAGGGCCAGGCAGTCCTTAGCGTAGATACGCGTCGGGATAAGAAGTTCTTCGCCGACCGTATGACCGAACTCGTCGATACGGGCCGACAGGCCCGGACCCCCATCGCCCAGCAGCACGTAGCGCGCCAGTGAGTACCCGTTGGAATGCAGCCCCGACGACTTCATCGCGATGACGACATCGCCGGCACGCACCAGATCAGCACTCAGCAGGCGATCGGCCTCGACTACGCCGGTACCGGCGCCGGCCATGTCGTACTCATGCGGGCCCAGGAGCCCGGGATGCTCGGCAGTCTCGCCGCCCAGGAGTGCGCAGCCGGCCTGACGGCAGCCCTCGGCAATACCCGCGACGATGTTGGCGATGCGCTCGGGAACGACGGAACCCGTCGCGATGTAGTCGGTCAGGAAGAGCGGTTCGGCACCGCACACGACCAGATCGTCGACGATCATCGCGACGAGATCGATGCCCACGGTGTTGTGGATGTCGAGGGCCTGTGCCACCGCCACCTTGGTACCGACTCCGTCGGTCGACGTCGCGAGCAGCGGCTTGCGGTACTTGGTTAGGGCCGACGCATCGAAAAGTCCGGCGAACCCGCCGAAACTGCCCACTGTCTCGGGGCGCTGGGCAGCCGCCACCGATGCGCGCATCAGCGCGACTGCGCGCTCACCGGCCTCGACATCAACGCCCGCGGCTGCATAGGACGCGCCACTCATGGACGATCCAGGGCATCGAGTGCGCCACCGGCAACGGTGTTCGTGACGCCCTCGGCATCGACCACGCGACGCTCGATGCCATCGAGAACCTGCTTGCCCACGGTCTGCTGGGCCTCGGGGATCTGCACCGGGTAGATGCCGTCGAAGCAGGCACGGCAGAGGTTCTCCTTGGGCACGGTCGTGGTCTCGATGAGCTTGTCGAGATCGACGTAGCCAAGCGAGTCGGCACCGATCGACGTGCAGATCTCGTCGACGGTGAGGCCGTTGGCGACCAGTTCGGCGCGCGTGGCAAAGTCGATGCCGTAGAAGCACGGCCACTTCACCGGCGGACTGCTGATGCGTACGTGGACTTCCTTCGCACCGGCCTCGCGCAGCATGCGCACCAGCGCGCGCTGCGTGTTGCCGCGCACGATCGAGTCGTCGACAACAACAAGGCGCTGACCGGCGATGACCTCGCGCAGCGGGTTGAGCTTGAGCCGAATGCCCAGCTGGCGAATGGTCTGAGACGGCTGGATGAACGTGCGGCCGACGTAGGCATTCTTGACCAGGCCCTCGGCGAACGGAATGCCGGACTCCTGCGCGTAGCCGATGGCTGCGTAGCGCCCGGACTCGGGCACCGGGATGACCAGGTCGGCATCGACCGGATGCTCGCGAGCCAGCTCGCGGCCGATCTCGACACGGGATACCTGAACACTTCGCCCGGCAATCGAGGTATCGGGACGGGCGAGGTAGACATACTCGAACAGACAGCCCTTGGGCTCGGCCTCGGCGAAGCGCTGCGAGCGCAGGCCGTGCTCATCGATGCAGATCAGCTCACCAGGCTCGACCTCGCGGACGAAAGCAGCGCCGACGATGTCGAGGGCAGCGGTCTCACTGGCGATAACCCAGCCGCGCTCGAGACGCCCGAGCACGAGCGGGCGAATGCCCTGCGGATCACGGGCGCCGTACAGCGCATCGTCATCCATGAACACCAGGGAGAACGCACCTCGAACATTCGGCAGCTCGAGCATCGCCGCGGCCTCGATACTGAGATCGGGGTGCACGGCAATGAGCGCGGTCAGCACATCGGTGTCATTGGTGGCGATGGCCTCGCCGAGAGGCAGCTCGCCGGAATTGCCGGCCAGTGTCGCCAGCCGGGTCGCCAATTCTCGGGTGTTCGTGATGTTGCCGTTGTGACCGAGTGCCAGGTGGCCTGTCGCCGTGGACCGCAGAATCGGCTGGGCGTTCTCCCAGACACTCGCACCCGTAGTCGAGTAGCGGGTATGGCCGATGGCCACGTGACCCTTCAGCGACTCCAGGCTTGCCTCGGTGAACACCTGCGATACGAGGCCCATGTCCTTGTAGACGAGGATGTGGCTGCCATCGCTGACCGCGATTCCGGCAGATTCCTGACCGCGATGCTGCAGGGCGTAGAGGCCGAAGTACGTGAGTTTGGCAACCTCGTCACCGGGAGCCCAGACCCCGAATACGCCGCAGGCGTCCTGGGGGCCCTTGTCACCGGGTAGGAGGTCATGGTTCAGGAGTCCATCGCCTCGCGCCACGGGACAAGGATAGGGGATGGATCAGATGACTCCGCCAGCACGCTCGTCATCGTCGCCGAACTTCTGGGCGATGTAGATAGGAATCACGCTCACGATCACCAGGGCGGCGGCGACCACATTGACGATCGGGGCCTGGTTAGGCCTGAAGAGGTTCTGGTAGATCCAGATCGGCAGGGTCGTGATGCCGGGACCGGCCGTGAAGGTCGTGACGATGATCTCGTCGAAGGACAGCCCGAAAGCCAGGAGACCACCCGCGAGAATCGCGGATTTCATGAGCGGGAAAGTCACCAGCCGGAAGGTCGTCCAGCCGCCTGCCCCGAGATCTGCGGATGCCTCCTCGACACTGCCGCCCATCCGGCGCAGCCGAGCCAGCACATTGTTATAGACCACCACCATGCAGAAGGTCGCATGCGCGACGATCAGGGTGATCAGGGTGAGGCCGCCGAGATACGAGGTGAAGACGTTGTTGAGCGCGATGCCGGTGACGATGCCAGGAAGTGCGATTGGCAGGACGATCAGGAGTGAGATCGACTCGCGCCCGAAGAAGCGGTAGCGCGAGATCGCCAGGGCGATGAGCAGGCCGAGAACGATCGCGATCGCAGTAGCGCACAGCGCCACGAGGATGCTCGTGACCAGCGCCTCACGAACGCCGGGGTTCACCGCGGCCTTGCCCCACCACTCCGTCGTATAGCCGCTCGGCGGCCAGGTCAGTGACTTGTCAACACTGAAGGAGTTGATCAAGATGATGGCCAGCGGAACGTAGATGAAGGCGCCGGCGATGAGGGCGAAGAGGCCCAGGAGAATCTTGGTTCCGCGTGAGAGTGTCATGGTGGCTACACGTTCTCCAGAGCGCCGGACTTACGCACGGCCAGTAGGTACAGCACGATGATCACGACCGGCAGGGTGGCCACTGCGGCCGCGAAAGGCAGGTTGGTCACGTAGGTCTGCTGCACGACGTTGCCGAGCATCGTCACCTTGCCGCCCACGATCTGCGCCGTGATGTAGTCACCCAGGCTCAGGGAGAACGTGAAGATCGAGCCGGCCACGACCGACGGGAAGATGAGTGGCACGACGACACTTCGGAAGGTGCGACCGGAATGCGCACCGAGATCCGCGGAGGCATCGAGCATCGAGTCGGGCAAGCGAGTGAGCCCCGCGTAGATCGGCAGGATCATGTACGGCAGCCAGAGATAGGTTAGCGTGATCACGATGCCGACGTAGCCGTATCCAGGGCCGTCGAGCCCGAGTGGATTCAGGAACCAAGCGAGCACGCCGCTGTCGGGCTGGAGCATCGCACGCCAGGCGTATACCTTCACCAGGTACGACGCCCACAGCGGCGTGAGCACTAGCGCCACCATGAGCGGCCGCCAGTGGCGTGGTGCAACGCGGGCCATGAAGAAGGCCAGAGGAAGTGCGATCACGAGGCACAGCACGGTCACGAGCAGGGCGATCGAGATCGTGCGGAACACCGACTCGTAGTAGGCCGATGTCGTGAACAGGGTGGTGAAGTTCTTCAGGGTGAAGGTCTTCACGACCTGACCGGTGAAGTCGTCGATCTGGTAGAACGCGGTGAGGAATAGCGCTGCGAGCGAGCCGAGATAGACCACGACCAACCACGCCATCGGGGCAGTCAGCAGGCCGCCCAGGCGAAGCCCGGGATGCCTGTACCAAAAGCCCCGATGGGTGGCGGTCGTGGTCGTCACGTATCTCCTCTAAAACGGCGTTCCTATGCCCTGCACAGCACTAGCTGCGCAGTGCACTCCATGCCGTTCCCCACTCGCTGTAGGGAATGCACTGCACGTCGGTACGTCCGTCCAGGCACGCCGTGGTGGGCGTGTTCCAGTAGTAGACGTCCGTCCAGTAGTCGGCCTCGCCGGCGTGGAAGGTCGCGCAGTGATCCTTGTCAGCGGTGAGCTCACAGGACTTCGCATTGGCAGGTGCCTCGCCGAACCACTCCGCGACAGCGGCATTCGCCTCGGGAGACACGATGTGGTTGACCCACTTGTAGGCGCAGTTGATATTCGGGGTGTCCTTGACGATCATCCAGGTGTCGGACCATCCGGTTGCGCCTTCCTTGGCCTTCACTGCCTCGATCTTGCCGCCCTCGGCCTTCGCCAGGTTGGCAATGACCTGCCAGGAGGTGCCGACCGCAGTGGTGCCGGAATTGAAGGCCTGGATCGCCTTCGTGTAATCCGACCAGTACTCGCCGACGAGCTCCTTCTGCTGCTCGAGCAGGGCGATTGCCGCATCGAACTGGGTCTTGTCGAGCGCATACGGATCGGTGATCCCGAGCTCCGGCTGCGTAGCCATCAGGTAGACGGCTGCATCAGCGATGAAGATCGGCGAGTCGTAGGCGGTGACCGCACCCTTGTAGGGCGAGTCGGCCTCGAAGGTCACTGCCCACGAGTCGAGCGGTGTGGTGACCTTGTCGGTGTTCCACATCAGCAGGTTCGCACCGCGACCGTGCGGGACGCCGAACGGAACACCGTTGACGCTATTGAAGGACTGCATCTTGAGGTCCTCGAAGACGTCGGCGTAATTCGGCACGAGGTCAGCGTTCAGGGGCTGCACGTTGTCGCCGTAGATCAGGCGCAGCGTGGCGTCACCGGAGGCCGAGACGACATCCCAGCCACCGCCCTGCACCAGCTTGACTGCCTCGTCAGAGGTGCCGAAGGTCTTGACGTTGACCTTGCAGCCGGTCTCCTTCTCGAAGCCGGTCACCCAGTCCACCGCCGGGTCGGTCGAGCCGTTCTCGACGTAACCCGGCCATGCAAGCACGTTGACCTGGCCCTCGCCCTCGCCGACTGGGCATGCGTATGCAGCGCCACCGGGCGTCTCGGGCGCGGCTGCGCCTTCCGACGAGGATCCGGACGCACCACTCGAGCTGCTGCCCGAGCTTCCGCCGCAGGCCGCGACGAGCAGCATTGCGCTCGCGCTCACCGCCGCGATCTTGAGTAGACGCGTTGTCTGCATCTACGCCTCCTTCTGTTGGTTACCGATTGACTCGTCGGATGACGAATCAGTTAACGGAGTACTCGTGCTCGGTGCTCCAGAGCAGCGTGACGCTCTCGCCACGCATGGACTGGCGCTGCTCGGCATTTCTGCCGGAGTTCTGCTCGACGGCCACCAGGGTGCCGCCGGGTGCGAGGTCGATGACCATCCGCGTCGACATGCCCACGTAGATCACCTCGCGGACAGTCCCTGCTACCGCGCGCTCTCCCTCGATCGCTGCACTTCCCGCGGGAGCGATGCGGATCTTCTCCGGCCGGATCGACCAGGTGCCGTCGGAGCCCAGTACGGCCCGTGCCGTCTCGTCACGGAGAAGATTCGACGTGCCCACGAATCCCGCCACGAATTCCGACGCAGGGAACTCGTAGATATCGGCAGGAGTGCCCAGCTGCACGATGCGACCCTCGTTGAAGACCGCGATGCGATCCGACATGGTCAGAGCCTCGTCCTGGTCATGGGTCACGAAGACGAACGTGATGCCCACATCACGCTGAATGGCCTTGAGCGCGACCTGCATCTGCTCGCGCAGCTTGAGGTCGAGTGCGCCCAGTGGCTCGTCGAGCAGGAGGACCTTCGGGCGATTCACGAGTGCCCGAGCGAGGGCTACGCGCTGGCGCTGGCCGCCCGAGAGCTGCGAAGGGGCGCGATCGCCGAGATCAGCCAGGCGTACGCCCTCGAGCGCCTCCATGGCGCGGGCCCGCCGTTCAGCCTTGGGCACCTTCTTCACGCGCAGGCCGTACTCGATGTTCTCGAGAACGCTCATGTGCGGGAAGAGGGCGTAGTCCTGGAAGACGGTATTGACGTCTCTGGAGTACGGCGGCGCGTTGGTGACGTCAGCGCCTGCGAGCTCGATCGTCCCGGCATCAGGACGCTCGAAGCCGGCGATCATGCGCAGCACCGTGGTCTTGCCGGAGCCGGAAGGCCCGAGAAGGGTCAGGAACTCTCCGTCGATGACATCGAGATCGACATTGTCGACCGCCACGACGGAGCCGAAGGTGCGCCGAAGGCCGCGCACGCGGATTGCTGAAATCACGGCGCAACACTAATGACGGGACGCGAATTCGCGCCTCATGACGGGCAAAAGGAATGAAGTCGTTACCTGACGGAAATGCGGACAACGAAATCCGTCGTGAGCCTCTCAGTACAGCGGAAGCCACTCGGAGAGATCTGATCTCTCGCCGCTTGCGTGCACCCGGCCGGCGGATACTCCTTGCTGCCAGGTGAGATCACCGCAGGCCAAGGCGAGCCAGGTGGCGGCATCCATCTCGACGACGGCAGCGGGCGTTCCGCGGCGATGGGTGTGCCCGGCCACGGCCTGAACGGCAGCGAACGGCGGAATCCGCACCTCGACACTCCGACCCGGTGCGCGCTCGACGAGAGCACTGAGGGATGCCTTCACCGCAGCCTTGGCCTCGAGCCGATCAGGTGTCTCGCCCGCGAGGTAGGCAGCGCGGACTGCCTGTACCTCGTCGGGAATCACGTCAGCTCGCGAAGATTGCCGGAATGGTCGCCTCATGCGAGCGGCGCAGCTCGGCAATCGGGGCACTGAACTGGCCCACGATCTCGACGGAGTCGCCACCCGTCTCGCCCAGGCGCGTGGCCGGCAGGCCCGCGGTTGCACAGGACGCGACGAAGGCAGCCTCGTGCGCCGAGGTGACCACGGCGACCGCTCGACCGGTCGACTCGGCGAAGCTGAAGACGAACGGATCGAGACCGACCGGGACCGAGATCTTCACGCCGATGCCGGACTTCATGGCCATCTCGGTGAGAGCGATCGCGATACCTCCATCGGAGATGTCGTGCGCCGCAGCAACGATGCCCGCCGATGATGCGTCCACGAGAACCTCGGAGAGAACGCGCTCGCGCTGCAGGTCGACGACCGGCGGCAGGCCACCGAGGTGACCGTGCACGTGATGTGCCCACTCGCTGCCGGCGAACTCATCGCGAGTGTCGCCGAGCACGTAGACGATCTGGCCGGGAGCCGACCAGGCCATCGGGGTGCGCTTGTCGACATCGTCGATCACGGCAAGCACGCCGACCACCGGTGTCGGCAGGATCGCGGTGTCGCCGGTCTGGTTGTAGAAGGAGACGTTGCCGCCGGTGACAGGCACGCCGAGCTCTAGGCAGCCGTCGGCTAGGCCGCGGCACGCCTCGGAGAACTGCCACATCACCTCCGGATCCTCGGGCGAGCCGAAGTTCAGGCAGTTGGTGACCGCCAGCGGCTTCGCGCCGGCAACCGACACATTGCGGTACGACTCGGCAAGCGCGAGCTTCGCACCGTTGTACGGATCCAGCTTGGCGTAACGGCCATTGCAGTCGGTCGAGATCGCGACTCCACGACCGGTGGTCTCGTCGACGCGGATCATGCCGGCATCCTCGGGCTGGGCGAGCACGGTGTTGCCAAGCACGTAGCGGTCGTACTGATCGGTTATCCACGACTTCGAGGCCAGGTTCGGTGCGCCGATCAGGCTGATCAGCGTGGCGCGCAGCTGCTCGCCATCGGTAGGACGCGGCAGCGCGTCAGGCGTGTCAGCCTGCAGGGAGTCCTGCCATGAGGGGCGGTGGTACGGACGCTCGTAGACCGGACCGTCATGCGCAACACTGCGCGGCGGCACGTCGACGATCTGCTCACCATGCCAGTCGACGGTGAGGCGACCGGAGGCGTTGACCTCGCCGATGACGACGGCTTCGACGTCCCACTTCTTGATCAGCGCCATGAACTCGTCGAGCTTCTCGGGAGTCACGATCGCGCACATGCGTTCCTGCGACTCGCTCATCAGGATCTCCTCCGGAGAGAGAGTCTGATCACGAAGCAGCACGCGGTCTAGCCACACGTGCATGCCGCCGTCGCCATTGGCGGCGAGCTCGCTAGTCGCGCACGAGATACCGGCGCCGCCGAGATCCTGGATGCCCTCGACGAGACCTGCGTGCAGCACTTCGAGGGTCGCCTCGATGAGCAGCTTCTCCATGAACGGATCGCCGACCTGCACGCTCGGGCGCTTCGCGGGGCCGTCGGCGTCGAAGGTCTCGGAGGCGAGGACGGACACGCCGCCGATGCCATCGCCACCGGTTCGCGCGCCATACAGGACAACGAGATTTCCGACGCCCTTCGCGCTCGCGAGGTGGATGTCCTCATGACGCATCGAGCCGACGCACAGGGCGTTGACGAGCGGATTACCGAGGTAGGTGGAGTCGAAGACGACCTCGCCGCCGATGTTCGGCAGGCCCAGGCAGTTGCCGTAGCCGCCGATACCGCTGACGATGCCGGGCAGCACCCGGCGCGTGTCTGGCGCATCGAGCGGGCCGAAGCGCAGCGGATCCATCACCGCGAGCGGGCGGGCACCCATCGAGATGATGTCGCGCACGATGCCGCCGACACCGGTCGCAGCGCCCTGGTACGGCTCGACGTACGAAGGATGGTTGTGGCTCTCGACCTTGAAGGTGACGGCCCAGCCATCGCCGATGTCGACTACGCCGGCGTTCTCGCCGATGCCGACGAGAAGCGCATCGGTCTTCGGTGCCTTCTCGCCGAACTGGCGCAGGTGCACCTTCGACGACTTGTACGAGCAGTGCTCACTCCACATGACCGAGTACATCGCGAGCTCGGACGAGGTCGGACGGCGGCCGAGGATCTCGCGAATGCGCTCGTACTCATCGGGCTTGAGGCCGAGCTCCGCGAACGGCTGCGGGGCATCGGGGTTCGCCTGCGCGGCGGCAACGGTGTCGGTCATCAGGCGCTCACAAGTGACGTCAGGACGCTAGTGAAGAACGGGAGTCCTTCGGTGGTCGGGCCGGTGAGCGACTCGACTGCGTGCTCGGGATGGGGCATGAGGCCGACGACATTGCCGCGCTCATTGCGGATGCCCGCGATATCGCGAGCACTGCCATTGGGATTCACGTCGACGTAGCGCGCGACCACGCGGCCCTCACTCTCGAGCATGTCGAGGGTGGCCGGATCGGCAAAGTAATTGCCCTCGCCGTTCTTCAGCGGCACGACGATCTCCTGGTTCGTGAAGTAGTCACGAGTCCACATCGAGTCGGCGTTCTCGATGCGAAGCCTCTGGTCACGGCAGATGAAGTGACGCGACTCATTGCGCATCAGGGCGCCGGGCAGCAGATGCGACTCGACGAGAATCTGGAAGCCGTTGCAGATGCCGAGCACCGGCAGGCCGCTCTTGGCCCCGTCGATGATCGAGTTCATCACCGGCGCGAAGCGAGAGATCGCGCCGCAGCGGAGGTAGTCGCCGTACGAGAAACCGCCGGGCAGGATGACTGCGTCGACGCCCTTGATTTCGTCGTCGCCATGCCAGAGAGCAACCGGCTCGCCGCCGGCAATGCGCACCGCGCGGGCCGCATCGCGATCGTCGAGGGTGCCCGGGAAGGTAACGACGCCGATGCGAGCGCTCACGCGTCAGCCTCGACCGTGAGCGAGTAGTTCTCGATCACCGGGTTGGAGAGCAGCTCTTCGGCGAGCTTGTGCATCAGGGCCAGGCGGTCACCGGTGATGGCACCGTCGACCTGGATCACGAACTGCTTGCCCTGGCGGACGTCGGTGACTCCCGACAGGCCCAGGCGCCCGAGGGCTCCCTGGACGGCCCGACCCTGGGGGTCGAGGATCTCCGGCTTGAGCATGACGTCGACGACGACGCGGGCCACGGGCTCTCCATTGCTAGTGCAGGCAGAAGGCTGGGGAAGGACCCCAGTCTATCGGCGTGCGAGTGCCTCCGAGAACGGCGGTTGAGGCCCTTCACCCCATCAGGGCAACAGAGTGAATGGCTTGCCGTCCAGGGATCGGAGCATCGAGAAGTGACGGTGGTCGAGGGTGGCGATGCGAGTGGTCCCGTACCGCTCGGCGAGCACGACCAACGACGCATCGGTGACGCCGATCGAGTGCTCTCGGTAGTCGCTGAGGATGGTCAGGCAGGAGAGGAGATCAGCAGCGCCCATGGTCGGTAGTTCGTACGCGCCGTCGGCGAGCTCTTCAATCGCGACGAGCTCGAGACCCACGCCCCCCTGTCTGAGCAATAGGTAGTCGAGCTCGGCCAGTACGTAGGGACTGACGACGAGGGGCCCCATTTCCTGGGCGAGCAGAGCCGCGGCACGCTCGTGCTCCGGATCAGGTGCCCAGAGAAATGCCAGCAGAACGCTGGTGTCGAGAATGATCATGCTTCACCGAAGCCCTCCAGGAACTCTTCGAGGTTCCCGGACGTGAGTCCCCCAAGGTCGCCGGAGAGGATTCCAGCACGGGGGCGCGGACGTCGGACTTCCTTGTCCACAGCCACTCGGATGAGCTCTGCTTCGGTAATGCCCCGAAGCTTCGCCTCGGCCTCAAGACGACCCTTGAGGTCCTCAGGGAAATACACGGTGGTGCGCTTCATGCCATACATCATGACATATGTGTCGGGAGTTCAACAGGCCTCGTTTAGCTGGTGAAGAAAAACTCGATCTTCGAGCCTTGTGAAGTGAAGCCGCCGTGGATCAGCTGCCCCGCGACCCCTGAGTACTTGCCGGTGCCACCCACGATCGCAAAGGTCTGCGCCTTGGTCGGGGGCGTGCCGGAATTCGCGCGAATCAGGGCTGTTGCATAGATGTAGCCACCAGGTACCGAGAGGGCGAGGTCAACGTCACGGACCTCACGACCACCCGGGATGTTCACGCGCACAGTGATCTGGTTAGTCGTGTAGAAGCCGATTGCGGTCTTGCCCGGCAGCTCAGAGACATCGCCGTTGGTGACCGTGATGTCGCCGATGCTCGGGCCTGACGGAGGCAGGTCGACAACGCTTCGATCAGGACTGCTCAGGTACCAGACCAGGTTCGGCTGGGGATCCTTCGCAGCTTGCGCCGACGGTGCGACGGACACTGCGACAAGTGCAACGGTGGCGGAGATGAGGACGGCGCGGCCGCGAAGCTTCAGCATGCCGGCAATCTAATGGACGTGACTACGTGCGCTTGGATGACCAGGCTGACCACGCCGAGGTGACCATGTCGCGCAGGTCGCGCGTGGCCCGCCAGCCCAGCTCGCGCTCGATATTGTAGGTCGCGGCGAAGGAGGCCGGCGGGTCTCCCGCGCGGCGGCCGACGATCTCGGCGTTGACATCGGTGCCGATGACCTCGCTGATCATGCCCATGACCTCGAGCACCGAGGAGCCCTGGCCACGGCCGACATTGAAGGACTCGGCGCGACTCCCCGATTCGCATCGTGCGGCCGCGGCGACATGGGCAGCAGCGAGGTCGGCGACATGGATGTAGTCACGAATGCAGGAGCCATCAGGAGTCGGGTAATCGTCGCCGAACACCTTCGGGCGCTCGCCGTTGCTCAGTGCACGAAAGACCATCGGCACGAGGTTGTTCACGCTGCGATCGCCAAGGGCATCGCTGCCGGCGCCGGCCAC
>JBJSWO010000040.1:0-4241 GCA_046085905.1 Actinomycetes bacterium
CCAACTGAGGGGCGAGAGCGAGTCCATGACATTCGAGGCACGAACAGGCCTGGATCTCGACTCGCTCGGGAGTGCCCTGCCACCGGGATATCAAGTGAGCGAGCAGGGCCCGGGGCGTTACGTGATCGAGGGCGAGGCGACGCCGAGGGCGCTCGCATTGATCACCGCATGGCTGGCCGATCACGACGTTGAGACGACGGGGATCCGCACCGGTCGCACCAGCCTTGAGCAGCTCATCATCGGCGACGACTCATGAGAGCCGCGTTCGCGCACGCACGGTGGGAACTCCGACTCACCCTGCGAAACGGTGAACAGCTGTTGCTGACAATGATCATTCCGATCGTGCTTCTCATCGCCATGTGCGTCACGTCATTCATCCCGACAGTCGGTGGTCTTTCGCGCGTGGCCTCCGCGTTTCCCGTCGTGTGCACGGTGTCCGTTATCGCCACCTGCTTCACCTCCCTCGCCATCGGCACGGGATTCGAACGCCGCTCAGGCGCACTCACGTTTCTTGCCGCCACTCCCCTGGGTCGGCAGGGGCTGGTCGTGGGCAAGATCATCTCGACGGTCCTGCTCACATCGATCTCGATTGCGCTCGTCACCATCGTGGCCTTCGCACTCGGCTGGCGTGCTTCCGTCCACACGGCCTGGGCACTGCCCGTACTGCTTCTCGCGGGAATCGCATTCGCTAGCTGGGCACTGTTCATCGCGTCCGCCTTTCGCGCGGAGGCCGTTCTCGCCATTGCCAATGCCCTCTTCTTAGTTCTGATTCTGCTCGGCGGAGTCATCATCCCGACAGCATCGATGCCGGCAAGTGGCATCATCGCCCTGCTGCCATCGGCCGCCCTGGCGAACTCGTTGCATGAGATTCTCGGGTTGGGTTCGACGCCCGCACCGTCGACGCTCATCGTCCTCGCCTGCTGGGCAGTCGTGGGCTTCGCCCTTGCGCGCAGCCGCTTCCGGTGGCAGTGAACACTAGGCTGAAGCAGTGATCTTGGTTCCGCGCTGGATGCGCATGATCTTCGTGGCCAATCTCGTGGCCCAGTCGGCGATCGTCGTCACGGGAGCAGTCGTTCGGCTCACGGGCTCAGGCCTGGGGTGTCCGACATGGCCCGAGTGCGTCGAAGGCTCCTATGTTCCGGTGGCCCGGCAGGCGGAGGCCTGGCACAAGTACGTCGAGTTCGGGAATCGACTGCTGACCTTCGCAGTAGGCATCATCGCGATCCTGACTGTGGTGGCGGCTGTCATGTACACGGTTCGCCGCGCTCGCTCCGGTGACTCCATGCGCTATTCGATTCTCTGGCTGGGCATCGCACCCCTGGCCGGCACCTTTGCTCAGGCGATCCTGGGAGGAATCACCGTCCTCACGGGCCTGAATCCGGTCACCGTCGGACTTCACTTCCTGCTCTCCATCGTGCTGATCGCTGCTGCCGTAGCCCTCGTGGTGCGCGCGCGCGATGCCGGTGACGTACCGGTCACCTACCTGGTTCGCAAGGAAGTTCGGGTCTATACCTGGGCACTCATCGCAGTCACGATGCTCGTGGTGATCATGGGGGTTGTGACGACCGGCAGCGGTCCGCACAGTGGAGATGCCGAGAGCGAGCACAGGTTCCCCTTCGATCCCCGAACGGTGTCGTGGCTGCATGCCGACATCGTCCTTCTGTTCGTCGGCATGCTGATTGGTTATTTGATCCTGCTTCGCGTGACGTCGTCACCCTCACGCACGTGGCGCACTGCGCTCGTCCTGGCAGTCACCACTGCAATGCAGGCAACGGTGGGCTACACGCAGTACTTCGCCGGCCTTCCGGTGGTGCTCGTGACGATCCACGTGACCTTGGCATGCCTGTTGTGGATCACCGTGCTGTGGCTGCCCTCGACACTGCGCACCCGGGGCGCACTCGACTAGAGGACGAAGGGGTCGACCGCCACGGCGAGGAAGAGCAGCGCGAGGTAACTGATCGACCAATGGAACAGGCGCATCGCGATCCTGGTGATATCAGCGTCTTCGCGTCGCGCAGCCGCCTGCAGCTGGTAGGCCATGACGATGAACATCGCGCCGAGGATAAGTGCGCTGATCGTGTAGACGATTCCCATAGGTGCCACGGGTACGAGCAGCAATGAGACGGCCACCATGACCCACGAGTAGGCGATGATCTGACGCGAAACCTGAAGATCAGTGCGCAGCACCGGCAGCATTGGGATACCAGCGTTCGCGTAGTCCTCCTTGTACTTCATCGCCAACGGCCAGTAGTGCGGCGGAGTCCAGAAGAAGACGACCAGGAACAGGATCACCGGCGTCCACGACAGCGAACCTGTCACGGCCGACCAGGCGATGAGTACGGGCATGCAGCCCGCCGCGCCGCCCCAGACGATGTTCTGCGGAGTGCGTCGCTTGAGCCACATCGTGTAGCCGACCGCATAGAAGAAGATGGCCAGCAGCGCGAGCACGGCGGCGAGGAGATTTGTCCACCACCAGAGGAAGAACGCGCTGGCGAGCGAGAGCACGAATCCCTGGAAGAGACCGGCACGCACGCTGATCAGACCCATGGCGGCGGGACGCTTGTCGGTGCGGTGCATGACCGCATCGATGTCACGGTCGTAGACACTGTTGAGGGTGTTGGCACCCATGGCAGCGAGTGATCCGCCGATGAGCACCGCAATGGTCTGCTTCCAGTCAGGAAGGCCCTGCGCCGCCAGGAACATGGTGGGAACCGCGGTGACCAGCAAGAGTTCGACGATCCGAGGCTTGGTCAGTGCCACATGGGCCATGAGCCGCTGACGTGCACCAGTGACGGGAGGGTCCTGGGCCACGGCACTCATGAGGGCAGCCTACTGACTGGTGGCTCCCGTACCCACACCCGTGATTGGCTAGGGTCATCTCGTGACCATTTCCGCGCTTGCGCCCCTGTCCTGGACCCCTTCTGACGACCAGGCGGTGCGCTATCTGCGCGCATTGGCCGCAGATGCCGTGCAGAACGCGGGCAACGGCCACCCAGGCACGGCGATGGCTCTCGCCCCGGCCGCCTACCTGCTCTTCCAGAAGGTGATGCAGCATGATCCGAGCGACCCGCACTGGCTGGGACGCGACCGTTTCGTGCTCTCGGCCGGTCATTCCAGCCTGACCCTGTACTCACAGTTGTTCCTGTCCGGATATGGCCTGTCGATGGACGACCTTCGCACCTTCCGCAAGGCCGGCTCGCTCACTCCGGGTCACCCGGAATACGGCCACACTGCCGGTGTCGAGACCACGACGGGCCCGCTCGGCGCGGGTCTCTCAACGGCAGTCGGCATGGCGATGTCAGCGCGCTACGAACGCGGACTCCTGGATCCGGACGCCCCTGAGGGCGAGAGTCCCTTCGATCATCGGGTTTACGTCATCGCCTCCGACGGTGATCTCGAGGAAGGCGTCACCTCGGAGGCCTCCTCGCTCGCGGGCACGCAGCAGCTGGGAAATCTCATCGTCATCTGGGACGACAACCGGATCTCGATCGAGGGCGATACGGCAATCGCCTTCACCGAGGACGTCTGCGAGCGCTACCGCGCCTACGGCTGGGATGTCCACGAGGTGGCCCTTGCTGCCGACGGAAGCGCTGATGTCGTCGCGCTGCATGCTGCCCTCGCCAAGGCCACTGCTTCATCACAGCCGAGCTTCATTCGCCTGTCTACGGTCATCGCCTGGCCGGCCCCGAAGGCCAAGGGCACTGCGAAGTCGCATGGCTCAGCCCTCGGCGCCGACGAGGTGGCCGCTATCAAATCTGAGTTGGGTCTCGATCCTGAGCAGTACTTCGCCTTCGACGAGTCGCTTCTCGCGACCATTCGTGCCTCGCTGGCCGAGCGCGCCAGTGCCGCCCGATCCGCCTGGAATGCCGACTACTCCGCCTGGCGCTCCGCGCAGTCGGAACACGCCATACTTCTCGACCGACTCCTGGCACATGAGCTGCCCGCCGGTCTCGATGCCGCGTTTCCGTCGTACGAGCTCGGTTCGTCGGTGGCGACACGAAAGGCCTCCGGCGAGGTCATCAACGCCATCGCGCCGGTGATGCCCGAGCTCTGGGGCGGCTCTGCCGATCTCGCCGAGAGCAACAACACGACCATCGAGGGAGGCAAGAGCTTCCTGCCCGCGGGCAGCGGCCTTCCCGACACTTCGCCCTACGGCCGCATCCTGCACTTCGGCATCCGCGAGCACGCGATGGGCTCGATCCTCAATGGCATCGCCCTCGACACCCTGACCCGTCCCTTCG
>JBJSWO010000041.1:0-6322 GCA_046085905.1 Actinomycetes bacterium
TACAGCGTGACCGAGTCGAAGGCGGTCGACAGGCGCGTGGCCGGCTGGCCGGAGGCCAGAAGATGGAAGCGTCGGTTCGTGCGGAAGGGGTCGCCCTCGCCGGCGAACATGCGAGCAGGGGCCTCGCCCTCGCGCTTGAAGGGGAACACGCCTGCGGTGTACGGGAAGGAACCCGGCAGGTTCTCCTCGCGTAGGAAGGTGACCTGGTCACCGGCATCGTTCGTGCGCGGCAGGGCCACACGCGGAATGCGATTGCCGGAGAGGGTCTGGCGCCACAGGGCGTTGCGCATCTCCTTGTCGCGGATCTTCACGACCAGTTCTTCCTCGCGGTATGCCTCGCGCATGGCGGGCCACTCGTCGAGCATCGCCTTCACGGTGGGCAGCAGGTCGGCCTGCTGCTTGGCAATCAGGGCGTCGATCTCGCCGGTGCCCGAGCCGCTCTCGGCGAGCAGGGCGCGAGCTGTCTCGAGATGCTGCACGGTGCTCGCGACCTTGGCCTGCGATGCGGTGACCGAGTGGTAGCTGCGGATTGTCTCGGCGATATCGGAGAGGTAGCGCGTGCGTGCAGGCGGAACCACGGTGGTGAGGCCGGTGGGCTGCTTGCCCTCGACCACCGGCAGCAGGCCCTCATTGACCTTGAGGCCGCGCTCGACGAGTGCGCCCTTGAGGTATTGGTAGAGCGCGGTGACGCCGTCGTCGTTGAAGCGAGCGGCAGACGTACCAAAGACAGGCATGTCCTCCCACGACGAGCCGAAGGCCTCGCGGTTGCGCACCATCTGGCGGCCGACATCGCGCAGGGCATCCTCGGCGCCGCGGCGCTCGAACTTGTTGATGGCCACAGCATCGGCGAAGTCGAGCATGTCGATCTTCTCGAGCTGCGAGGCGGCACCGAACTCGGGCGTCATGACGTAGAGCGAGGTATCGACGAAGGGAACGATGCCTGCATCGCCCTGGCCGATGCCGGGGGTCTCGACGATGACGAGATCGTGAGTGGCGCGTGCGGCGTTGATGACGTCGGCGAGGTTCTCGGGGATCTCCGATCCCGCCTTGCGAGTTGCGAGGGAGCGGAAGTAGACCGAGCCGAGGTCAACGGAGTTCATGCGAATGCGGTCGCCGAGAAGGGCGCCGCCGCCCTTGCGACGAGTGGGATCCACGGCGATCACTGCGATGCGCAGCTTGCCTTCCTGGTCAAGTCGGAAGCGACGCAGGAGTTCATCAGTCAGAGTCGACTTGCCCGAGCCGCCGGTGCCGGTGATGCCGAGGACGGGAGTGTTGCTGCGCACGGCGGCGTCGTGGATCGCGGTGCGGAACTCGTCGGTGGCCGCACCCTCCTCGAGTGCGGTGATCGCGCGGGCAAGTGCCGGCTCGCTGCCTGCGAGTACGGCGTCAAGCGCAGGAAGCTCGTGTGCGAGGTCGACATCGCACTCGGTCATCATCTCGGTGATCATGCCCACGAGGCCGAGACGCTGGCCGTCCTCGGGGGAGAAGATGCGGATACCGCGACCGGCGAGGGTGGCGATCTCCTCGGGCACGATGACGCCACCGCCACCGCCGTAGATCTTCACGTGCTCGGCGCCCTGAGCGTTGAGCAGTTCGCGCAGGTAGCTGAAGTACTCGACGTGGCCGCCTTGGTACGAGGAGATCGCCACGCCCTGGACGTCTTCCTGGATGACTGCGCGCACGACCTGATCGACACTGCGATCGTGACCGAGGTGGATCACCTCGGCGCCTTGCGACTGCAGGATGCGGCGCATGATGTTGATCGAGGCGTCATGGCCATCGAAGAGAGAGGCCGCCGTCACGAATCTGACGGGGTTCTTCGTGCCTGCTTCGTTGCTCACGCGTGCTCCATCCAGTTACCTACGTCCACATAGTGTGGAGAGCAAATAATAGGACGTCAATGCTTTTGAGGCGAGACGATCCCCAAAAGGGATAAATCTGACTTATCGGATGAGGTGCTCGGCCAGGGCGGCGGCATTCGCCCTGAAGCGCATGGGGCCGAGGGTGCGGTAACTGGGGTCCAGTTCCAGCCGGGCGCGGGCGACCGACTCGAGCAGGGCGACCAGGGCGAACCCGGCCACGGCGATCTCGACCTTGTCCTTCGCCGGGCTCATCACGGTGAAGGCCTTGGTCGCCTTCTTGGTCAGGTCATCACGAGTGCGCTTGCGCACGGCTTCGCAGGTGCTGGTCGCGCCGATGGAGGTGACGAAGTAGACGGTGGCCGCGCGCTCGCGCTCATCGACCCAGGTCAGCACGGTGTCCATGAAGTCGGCGAGCTGTACCGGGGAATCCAGGTCGGCGAGAAGGTCGCCGATGGTCATGCCCCAGTCACCGGCGAAGGCCGTCACGATCTCGTCGAGGATCTCGTCCTTCGAGGAGAAGTGGTAGTAGAAGGCGGCCGGGGTCATGCTGGCCTGGGCCGCGATATCGGAGACCGCAATCTCGTCGGGTGGCTGCACGGCCAGCAACTCGATGGCAGCAGCGAGGATCTCGTGGCGTCTCGAGGGCCGATTGGCCGGTCGCGCTGTCCGTGGCGTGGGCATGATTCTGGAGTCTTTCACAGGAAAGTGCCCTTTTGGACGGATATTCCCCCGTACCGAGTCGATAATGGCCCGATGGTCAGTACCCCGATCGATACGCCCGACGGCGACAGCGAGCGCGCACGTCCGGCGCATCGCCCGTCGAGGCGTGCGGAGATCGTCAACGGCGCTATCACCGTGTTCTCTCGCCTGACCTACGCCGAGGCCACCGTGGAGGATGTCGCCGCCGAATGCGGCGTTGCGCCCACGGCCGTCTACTACCACTTCGGCGGCAAGGAAGAGCTCTTCGACCAGGCCTTCCAGTCCTGCCTCGAGGGGTTCAGTGCCGCCTTCGAGCACATCCGCAGCAATGCCGACCAGCTCAACGACACCGTGCTGCGCGAGGTCATCTATGCCGGCTGGGCCTGGTGGCGCACCCACCCGGTGGAGTCACGATTCCTGATGCTGCACACCGGTGGTGCCACGCCGCAGTCGCGTCGCACCTACGAGGCCTGGCAGGAACGCCACGCTCAGCGCGCGTTCGACTACCTGCCTGACAGTGAGCGCCCGCCGCGCAGTTCGCGCAAGGCCCGTGAGCAGTACGCGGCCAAGCTGATGGCCTACAACTTCATGACGCAGATGCTCACGACCGCGCAGAGCGCATGGCTCGACGGCTCGCTGAGCCGACTGCCGGTGGCGAAGGTCGAGGTTGCCATGGCTGACATCCTCGTTCCGGTCATGATGGGAACTGAACTTCCCGACCGCGCTTGAGCTCCCACTGCGCGATGGAGCGCAGATGCACTTCATCCGGACCGTCGAAGATGCGCAGTGCCCGATGCCAGCCGTACATGCGCGCCAGCGGGATGTCGTCGCTGATGCCGAGGCCGCCGTGGGCCTGGATCGAGCGATCGATGACGCTGCAGGCCACGCGCGGCGCGATGACCTTGATGGCGGCAATCTCCGTCTTCGCGTACTTGGCATTGCCCTGATCGATCATCCAGGCGGCCTTCAGGCACAGCAGGCGAGCCTGCTCGATCTCGATGCGGTTGTCGGCGAGATCGCGCTGGATCGTGCCCTGCTCGGCAAGGGGCTTGCCGAATGCGACTCGGCTCTTCACGCGCTCGACCATCATCGCGTGAGCGCGCTCAGCGGCGCCGAGGGCACGCATGCAGTGGTGAATGCGACCGGGGCCCAGGCGCGCCTGGGCGATCATGAAGCCGTCGCCCTCATTCGCCAGGACATTCGTGACGGGCACGCGAACATCCTTGAACTCGATCCAGGCGTGACCGTGCTGGTCCTGGCGGCCCATGACGGGCATCGAGCGCGTGATCTCGACGCCGGGGGTGTTGGTGGGCACGAGCACCATCGACTGCTGGCGATGTACCTCGGCCGTGGGATCGGTCTTGCCCATCACGATGAGGATCTCGCAGCGCGGGTCGTTGGCGCCACTGATCCACCACTTGGTGCCGTTGATGACGTAGTCGTCGCCATCACGGGTGATCGAGCACTCGACGTTCGTGGCGTCGCTGCTGGCCACGTAGGGCTCGGTCATGGCGAAGGCCGAGCGGATGGTGCCGTCGAAGAGCGGGTCGAGCCAGCGCCTCTTCTGCTCGTCGGTGCCGAAGCGGAAGAGGGTCTCCATGTTGCCGCTGTCAGGTGCCTGGCAGTTGATCGCCTCGGGGAGGAGATCCATGCTCCAGCCGGAGATCTCCGCGAGTGAGGCGTAGTCGACGTTGGTGAGGCCGCTCACCTCAGGGAGGAACAGGTTCCAGAGGCCGCGCTTGCGTGCCTCGACCTTGAGTTCCTCGACGATCGGGGGCAGCGTGTGCAGTCGGGGATCGCCCGGGCCGACCTCGGCGCGCAGCGCGTAGTACTCGGCCTCGGCAGGCAGCACGCGGGTGTTCAGGAAGTCCCACATGCTCTCGGAGAGTTCCTTGGCCTTGGGGCTGAGCTCGAAATCCATGATGCTCCGTATCGCACTAGAGACGAGATGTGGTTTCTTGAGTCTGACTCTACTAAGAGAGAGTATCCTCCGCACGAACGCCATGTCAGGACTTGTGCCTGGCCGAGATGCCTGCCCGAAGGATGCACATGCCCGCGCTGCCCCTTGGTCCCATCGCCGATCGTGCGCGCACGACTCCCGATGAGCTCGCCCTCGTCGACTCGGCCTCGAGCCGCACCTGGGCACAGGTCGCCACGGAGCTCGCCATCGCGGCATCGGCCATGCTCGAGGCTGCACCCGAGTCGCAGCAGCGCTGGGGCGTGCTCGGCGACAACACCCTGCACACGATCCTCGGTCACTCCGCCGGCCTGATGGCAGGAGTCGGCACCGTGGCGGTCTCGCGCCAGCTGACCCTCCGCGAGCTCGCCGACCAGATCGACGATGCGCACATGACCGGCCTGATCACCGGACCCGGCGGAGCAGCCGCCTCGATGGAGGCCCTTGAGCAGGGTCTGGTCAAGGTCGTGGTCCTGCACTCGACCGCCAAGCCGACCACCGTTCCCGATGGTCTCGTCATGTGGGACGACTGGATCGCCTCGCTCTCCGCACTCGCTGACTTCCCGGTGCGCCCGGCGAGCCCCGTGATGGTCTACACCTCGGGCACGACCGGCCGCGCGCGCGGAACCGCGACCCGTTGGGTGCTCGCGCCGTGCTCCACCAGTGGCGAGTACCTCGACAAGCTGCGCGAGCGCGCGCAGTTCCCCGCAGGCCCGCACATCGTGGTCGGCCCGCTCCAGCACAACGGCCCGCTCGCGGCGGTGCGTCACTTCCTGCTTGGCGAGACCGTCGTCGTCCTCGGCAAGTTCGACGGCGAGGAGGTCCTGCGACTCGTGCAGGAGTACGGCGTCACCTCCTCGGTCATGGTGCCCACGCACTTCCAGCGACTGCTCGCCGTCGATCCCGCGGTGCGCGCGAAGTACGACCTCAGCTCGCTCGCCTTCGTCGCGCACACCGGCTCGGCCTGCCCGGCTGACGTCAAGCGCGCGATGATCGAGTGGTGGGGCCCGGTCTTCACCGAGTCGTACGGCGGCAGCGAGTCCGGCACCCTGTGCCGCATCAACTCCACCGACTGGCTCGCGCATCCCGGCTCCGTCGGTCGCACGATCGACCCCTATGTCATCCACGTCTACGACGAGCAGGGCAATGATCTGCCTGCGAACGAGACCGGCCTGCTCGCCTTCGAGGCACCCGAGGGCTACGGCATCACGTATCACCAGGATCCCGAGAAGACCGCGAAGGCCTATGTGAAGCCCGGCATCTTCACCCTCGGCGACATGGGTCATGTCGACGAGAACGGATTCATCTTCATCACCGATCGCGTCTCCGACATGGTCGTCTCCGGTGGCGTGAACCTCTACCCCTCCGAGAGCGAGAACGTGCTGCGCGAGTACCCGGGCGTTGCGGACATCGCGGTCATCGGCATTCCGCATGCCGATCTCGGCGAGCAGTTGCTCGCGCTCGTGGTGGCGACTGATCCACTCAACCCGCCGACCGCCAGCGAGCTCGAGAATTTCTGCCGAGATCGCCTCGCCAGCTACAAGATCCCGCGTAAGTTCGAGCTCGTCGCCGAGCTTCCGCGCAATGAGATGCAGAAGATCGACAAGAAGTCACTTCGTAAGCCTTACTGGGATTCCGATCGCACGATCGGTGGATAGGGGAGAGTCATGCTGAAGGGCATTGCAGGACGCACGGCAATCGTCACCGGCGCTGCCGGCGGAATCGGCTCGGCCACGTGCCGCCGACTTCACGCCGAGGGCGCGAACGTCGTCGCGGTCGATCTCGACCAGGCGGGTCTCGATGC
>JBJSWO010000042.1:0-52369 GCA_046085905.1 Actinomycetes bacterium
GCGTCTACTCCGACGAGGACAAGATCGACGGACGAGGCAGCCACTTCGAGCTCTACTGCAAGCCCGACTTCTCCCCCGAGCTGCTGCTCACCCAGATGTACCTGTGCCACTTCACGATCTTCAAACGCGATCTCGTGAACAACGTGGGCGGACTGCGCACCGAGATGGACGGCGGCCAGGACTTCGACCTCGCCCTGCGACTGCTGCCGAGCCTCACGAACGTGATCCATATTCCTCAGCCGCTCTATCACTGGCGAGCGTGGAGCGAGTCGACTGCGCTCACCATTGATGCGAAGCCCTGGGCGCAGGATGCCGCCGCACGCGCGCAGACCAGCCACATCGAGCGCACCTTCGGCGGTGGCACTGTCGCCCCGAGCCGCATTCAGGGCCTGAATGAGGTGCACCCCCGGATCACGAAGCCAGCGAAGGTCTCGGTGATCATCCCGACCATCGGCACGATGAACGACAAGGGCAATGCCCGCTTCATCGACGACTGCGTCGCCAGCCTGCGCAAGCACGAGGCCACCACTCAGTTGGAGATCGTCGTGGTCACCACCGGCACCATCGACCCGATCACCGCACTCACTGATGCCGATCGCACGGTGGTCTACGAGACGAGCGACTTCAACTTCGCCGAGGCCATCAACCTCGGTCGTGCCCATTCCAGCGGCGACTACCTCCTGATCCTCAACGACGACACCACCGTGGCCGAAGATGACCCGATCACCCGCATGCTCGAGATCGGCCAGATCGACGAGGTCGGCATCGTGGGCGCGAAGCTCACCTACCCCGATGGCCGACTGCAGCACGTGGGCATGGTCATGCTGCCCGGCGGGCCGACTCATTGCTGGATCGCCAAGCCGGGCAAGGAGCCCGGCTACTTCGGCTCAACTCTCACTCCGCGCAACTACTCGGCCATCACTGCCGCGGCGATGCTGACCCGCACGAGTGTCTTCGACGAGCTCGGTGGCTTCGACACCGCCTTCGCCCGTGACTTCAATGACGTCGACTACTGCTTCCGTGCCCGCAAGGCGGGGCATCGCGTCGCCTGGACTCCCTACGCCCACTTCACCCACTACGAGGGTGCGAGCATCGTGCGGAAGAAGGCCGACCCCGCCGAGAGCGCCCTGTTCCATCAGCGCTGGGATGCCGACTACCGCGTGGATCCCTTCTACTCACCCGCCCTGAACCAGAATCTGCTTCGTATCTACGAAGCGCTGTAGGAGTTGAGCATGGAAACCTTCAAGTCGCCCCGCGGCCGCGTATTGCGCGCCTATGGCGACCTCAGCCTGCTCACGATGGATCGCATGACGGTCTTCGGTGATCGCATCGACTCCGACCCGCGCATCGTCAGCCTGAGCCTCACGCCCAGCCCGACCACCGCGGGCAGCTGGTTGCGCTCGACGATGCCTGCTGGCTCCGTTATCGTGATCGCCCAGGATGCCTGCGATCTCGTCGGCGAGCCGAGTGATGACTCCGCCGAGGCATTGCAGGCCTGGTGCGCCAGCGCCGCCGAGCGCGGTCTCTGGCATGACTGGTATCTCACGAACCACAAGGACGTTCTCAAGGCCGCCCCGCTACTGACCCCGGCCGAGATGGATTCCCGCGAGAACAATGACCCGAGCAGCGCTCACTTCTATGCGAAGAACGAGGCGCGCAAGGCCGGAGGCAAGCTGCGCATCGCTGTTGATGTCACCTGGCTGGGCCCCTACGAGACTGGCGCGCAGGTTCTCACCACCGCCGCGATCAATGCGCTGGCTCAGGACGATCGCGTCGGCGAGCTGATCCTCATCGGCCTGGCCGAGTTGCCCGGCTATGCCGAGTTCCTCGACACGTATACCCATGTGCGCATCACCGACAGTAGTGACGAGTCACTTCCCGCCGACATCGTCTGGTACCCCAACCAGATCGACGGGCGCAGCAACATCGCCGATGCCCGCCTGCTCGGTCGCCGCGTGGTCACCACCTATCTCGACCTCATCGCTTATGACATCCCGCGCTATCACGGCTCGAGCGAGGGCTGGGCGGCCTACCGCAGCCTGCAGCGAAAGATCGCGCTCAGTGTCGATGGAGTGACCACCATCAGTGCCGATGTCGCCGATCAGCTGAAGCATGAGGTCCCTCTGCTCGAGGCCGAAAGAGTCCAGGCACTGCCCCTCGGCCTCGATCACATCACGGCTGCCCAGGCTCCCGAGCAGCCCGATGAGGATCTCGCCGATGTCGTGAAGGCGCTCGCGGGCAAGCGCTTCATCGCCGTGCTGGGCAATGACTTCGTGCACAAGAACCGCGACTTCGCGATTGCCGTCTGGCAGAAGGTGCTGCGCAACGGAGAGTCATGCGATCTCGTGCTGGCCGGCCTGCACGTGAAGAGCAGCAGCTCGAAGGAGCAGGAGTCAACGCTGCTCAAGAATCACACCGACCTGCGCGGCAGAGTTCATTCTGTTGGCCATGTGAGCAGCACTAGCCGTGCGTGGCTGCTCAATAACGCCGGCGTCGTGCTCTACCCGAGCAGTGCCGAGGGCTTCGGCTTCGTTCCCTACGAGGCTGCTGCTCTAGGGACTCCCAGCACCTTCACGAACTTCGGCCCGCTTAAGGAGATTGCCCAGCTCACCGATCTGCCGAAGACCTGGAGCATCGAGGCTCACGCCGTGGACGTCGCGAGACTCCTCACCGACGAAAACGCGGCCAACCAACGAGTCGCCGCCCTGGGCGAGGCCATCCGCTTCTACACCTGGCAGCGCTTCGCCGATGGCCTGGTCGAGTTCTTCCAGCGCATCGCGCAGGAGGCTCCGATCGCGAGCAGCGCGGTCGCCGGCAGCAACGACGCTGCAGCTCTTGCTGCGGTTCTCGGCAGTCGTTCCTACCGAGCCCTCGAGCCCGCGCGAAAGCTCGCAGGGAAGATCCGCAGGAAGTAGAAGTATCTGCAGCAGCGACCAGGGTTGAAGGTTGCAGTGGGCGGCAAAGGCCGCAGCAGTAACACGTGAATGTAATCGAAGCGCGACTAGCGCTTCGACAGCGCCATCAAGTACTCGCCATATCCGCTCTTGAGCAGTGGCTCAGCCAGTGTCGCCAGTTCAGCCGAGGTAATCCAGCCATTGCGCCATGCGGCTTCCTCGCAGCAACCGACCTTTGTGCCGGTGCGATCCTCCATCACACGCACGAACTCGCCTGCATCCTGCAGTGAGCGGAACGTGCCGGTATCGAGCCAGGCAGTGCCTCGCTCGAGCACGGTCACGGTGAGCTTGCCCTGCGAGAGGTAGTGATCGTTGACTGCGGTGATCTCGAGCTCACCGCGCGCTGACGGCTTGATTGCTTTCGCCACCTCGACGACTGACGCGTCATAGAAGTAGAGACCGGGAACCGCGTAGTTGCTCTTCGGTGCCTTTGGCTTCTCCTCGATTGAGATCGCAACGCCATTCGCGTCGAATTCGACAACGCCGTATTCGGTCGGATTCGCGACCTCGTAGGCGAAGACGTGCGCGCCATCCTGGTTCGTCAGGGCTGAGAGGTGCTTGCCCATCGAGGGGCCGTAGAACATGTTGTCGCCGAGAATGAGCGCTGCCTGATCACCGGCGAGAAATTCCTCGGCGATGATGAACGCCTGGGCCAGGCCCTCGGGCTTCGGCTGAACTGCGTACTGAAGTGTCATCCCCCATGCGGAACCGTCACCGAGCAGTCGCGAGAACGACTCGGAATCCTCGGGGGTCGTGATGAGCAGGATCTCGCGCAGCCCGGCGCTCATCAGCGTCTCGAGCGGGTAGTGGATCATCGGCTTGTCGTAGACAGGCAGCAACTGCTTGCTGACGCCCTTGGTGATCGGCCACAGACGACTGCCGGTTCCCCCGGCCAGGATGATCCCCTTCATTGGCCGAACGTTACCGACTGCCGCGGGGGAAGAGACCGCGAACGCTGCCCTTGGCCTTCGCCCAGCGGTCATCCTCGACCGTGACGGCCAGGGCGGTATTCATCGCCAGGCGGCGCAAGGTGCGAAAAGCGTGGGTGGGTGACTCGGCCAACTCGCCGGGGGCGAGGCGTAGGCGATTGCGCACCATCGACTCGCGGCGCTCAGGGGAGTGACCGGTCGAGACCACCTCGCGGCCGAGAATCCTCACCGAACGAGCGTGGGTGCCCAGGGTGTGGGCCAGGCGCACATCGGGAGCCACGATCACGGAGTAACCCGCCTTGCGCAGGGCCAGGCAGGCCCCGGAGTCGACCCCATCGATGCCGAGGCGCTCATCGAAACCGCCGACCTCGGTCAAGGCCGCGACCGACCACAGTGACCCGGTCTGGAAGACCTCCTCGGTGACCGAAAAGCCCTGCTCAGAGCGGGTGGGATAGCCCAGATCGCCACTTCCGTCGCCGATCACGCCGGCCCCGATCACGCCCGGTCGCAGGGCCGACGGATCGCTCCAGAGCCCCGATTCGGCCGGCGCAGCCGCCAGCAGGGCCTCCACGTAACCCGAGGGCAGAGCGGAGTCCTGATCCACTGTCAGCAGCCAAGTGGCACCTTGCTCCCGGGCGAAGGACAGGCCCTCGTTCAGCCCGCGGGCAATGCCGGCATTTCGAGGGTGCCGCACGACGGGAACTCCGCGGCTAACCACCGAGCGAAGTACGTGGTCAGCGGTGCACGGGCTCGCATCATCGGTGACCAGCACCGGGATGCCGGCAGTGCTCAGGCTGTCGAGCAGGGCGAGCAGGGCTGACTCCTCCGGTCGGTAGACCGGGATCACTGCCGCGACGCTGCTCACGCTCCCGAGTGTAGGGCGAGGGAGCGATAGGCTTCACCCGCAGTTATCCACAGGCGAGAAGAGCCGTGGATCGCGGATTCTGGAGGAAAAGTGGCGGAGACGAAGCGCGCCTTCATCACCGGTGTCACCGGTCAGGACGGCTCGTACATGGCCGGCCAGCTGCTCGAGAAGGGCTACGAGGTCCACGGCCTCGTGCGCCGCTCCTCCACCTTCAACCGCAGCCGCATCGATCATCTGCACCACGACGAGCACATCCCGGGCCGCAACCTGCACCTGCACTACGGCGATGTCACCGACGCCGCTCGCATGCAGCAGCTGATCCGCGAGCTTCAGCCCCACGAGGTCTACAACCTGGCCGCCCAGTCGCACGTGCGCGTGAGCTTCGACGAGCCGCTGTACACCGCAGAGGCCACAGGCGTGAGCACCCTGAACCTGCTCGAGGCGATCCGCACCACCGACACGAGCATCCGCTTCTACCAGGCCTCGACCTCCGAGATGTTCGGTGCGAGCCCGCCCCCGCAGAACGAGGAGACCCCGTTCTACCCGCGCAGCCCCTATGGTGCCGCGAAGGTCTACAGCTACTGGATCACCAAGAACTACCGCGAGGCATACGAAATGTTCGCGGTCAACGGTCAGCTCTTCAACCACGAGTCACCGCGTCGTGGCGAGACCTTCGTGACGCGCAAGATCACCCTCGCTGTGGCCAACATCGTCAAGGGCAATCAGAGCGAGCTCTGGATGGGCAACCTCGATTCCATCCGCGACTGGGGCTACGCGCCCGAGTACACCGATGGCATGTGGCGCATGCTGCAGGCTGATGAGCCCGACGACTTCGTGCTCGCGACCGGCACGGCCTACACGATCAAGGACTTCCTCACTCTTGCCTTCGAGCATGCGGGCCTCGAGTGGGAGAAGTACGTGCGCTTTGATCCCAAGTTCCTGCGCCCCACCGAGGTTGACGAGCTCATTGGCGATGCCGGCAAGGCCAAGGCCAAGCTCGGCTGGGAAGCAAAGGTGCATCCGCCGGAGCTCGCACGCATCATGGTAGACGCCGACATCGCCCGTCTCGAGGGTGCAAAGGAAGGACAGTTCTAAGGAACTGCAACGCCATATGACAACTGCTCTCATCACGGGCGCATCCGGCCAGGACGGCACGATCCTGTCTCGCATGCTCATTCGCGAGGGCGTCAGCGTGGTCGGACTAGTCAAGCCGGGTACTGATACGTCGCACCTGATTCGCTATGCACCCCAGATCAAGATCGTGGAATGCGATCTGGGGGATTCCGCAGGTCTCACTCAGATCGCGATCGACGCGGCCCCCGATCTCATCTACAACCTCGGCGGATTCACTGCGCCGGGTGACTCCTGGGATCACCAGGATGAGGTTCGTCGCATCAACGTCGGCGCGGTTGAGGCATTGCTGAATGCGATGCGGAAGCTGCCGAAGCAGGCGCGAATGTTCCAGGCCTCTTCCGCGCTTGTCTTCGAAGGCGTCGATCGCTCGCCACAGACCGAGGCGATGGAAACCGGGCCGAAGAGCCCGTATGCAAAGTCCAAGGCGGATGCGATGGCACTCGTGCGCGAGGCACGCGAGAACGACGGGCTCTTCGCCGTCTCCGGTGTCTTCTACAACCACGAGTCGCCGCTGCGCGGCCCGAACTTCGTCACTCGCAAGATCAGCATGGCGGTGGCCAAGATTGCGGCAGGGCAGCAGAAGGTGCTCGAGCTCGGTGACATCGAGGTCGCACGCGACTGGGGCTGGGCACCCGACTACGTCGCGGCCGCGAAGCTCATGCTCGAAGCCGACGAGCCGAGTGACTACCTGCTGGCGACCGGCATCTCGCACCGACTCTCGTACTTCATCACCAAGGCCTTCCAGGCAGCTGGTATTGCTGACTGGTCTGACCTCGTCGTGAGCACGAGCGACAACGCTCGCCAGGCCGACACCAACCTGCTAGTCGGCGAGAGCAAGAAGGCCTACACGAACCTCGGCTGGCGGCACACGGTCGACTTCGACTCGATGGCCCAGCGCATGGTCGAGTATGACATGGCACTGTTGAAGGACCCCGAACTCCTCTGGCTGGATTTCTGAGCCGGTCGCGCTGATGACTTCCCCGACTCCCGCGCAGAACGACTCCGAGAGCCCCTCGCCGTCTACCCTGAATCCCGTGCAGCAGAAGGTCTCCTATGCCCAGAACGCGGAGGACATCCGCGTCTGGCGTGCCTTCCATGAGGGAATCCAGGAGTCTGCCGCCGATCGCCGACTTACCTATGTGGATGTCGGCGCCAATGAGCCGCGACACCTCTCGATCACCGCGAGCCTGTACGACCTCGGCTGGCGCGGTCTCTTGATCGAGGCCGATCCGCAATTGGCGCATGAGCTTCGGCGCTTTCGCCCGCACGACATCGTCGTCGAGATGGCGGCGGCGAGCGGCCCGGGCGAGCTGACCTTCTACCGCGTGCCGGGCACGGGCCTCGGAACCCTCGATGCCGAGGAGGCCGGTGCCGCGCGCTCACGTGGGTTCGAGGTTCTCACTCACACAGTGCCCACCGACTCACTCGACTCGATCCTCGACAGGCACGAGATCGCGACCATTCACTTCATGTCGATCGACGTGGAGGGTGCCGAGGCGATCGTCCTGCAAGGTCTTTCGCTCGCCAAGCAGCGCCCGTGGGTGATCTGCATCGAGGCCGTGTATCCGGGCACGAGCGAGCCGAGTCACGGCGAATGGGAGCAGGCCTTCCTCGAGAACGACTACCTCCTGGCGACCTTCGACGGCATCAACCGGTGGTACGTAGCCAAGGAGCACGCCGAACTGCTCGCCAAGGTGAGCCTCGGACTGAACACCCTCGACATCGGGGTTCATGGTTGGGTTCAGGAACCCGCGGCGCAGATGCAGCAGGCGAATGCTGCGGCTTACGCCAAGAACGCCTGGCAGCGTGAATTGATTCTCAACGACGTCAAGAACGCCGTGCCGACTGCCGAGTACGAGAAGCAGATCCACGAACTGCGCACCGCCCTGGCGAGCGTCGAGGGATCACGCAGCTGGAAGTACTCGCGCAAGGCCGGCAAGGCGGCGCGCATCGCCCAGCACAAGGCACGCGTAGCAGTCACGAAGATGCCCGGCCCGATCCAGAAGTCAGTGATTCGCTCGAGGCATCTCAAGCACGTCAACGCGAACATCGGTCAATTGATCGATCCGGCGTACCTTGGCAATGCGCCCGCAGAGTCGGTCGACTGGATCTCGCCCGAGAACATGCCGACGCTTCCTCCGGCAGGCTTGTCGCTCTCGGGCCTCACTCGCGAAGACCAGCAGCTGATGCGCGAGTGGCTCGCTGCCGGCCCTTACGACACCGATGCGCTGCTCGAAAAGCGCACTGACAATCACGACGATGAGCTCGGCCGAGTCATTGCGGCTCTTCGCCTGCGTCTCGCTCTGGCCTCCAAGCCGAATGTTCCGGTCGTAGCGCCCGGTGCGAAGGTGCTCTTCGATGCGCGCAGTCTTCAGACGGCGGCCTTCGGCACTCGAGGCATCGGTCGTTTCGCGAGAAGTGCTCTCGAGGGCGCTCGGGCGACGCTTGGTGATGACAAGCTCGTGTTACTCGTCGACAACGCACTCGAAATCCTTCCGGCCGATCTCGCAGGTGCTTGCGAGCAGATCACCCGAGTGACCGAGAAGACCGCCCCGCAGTACTCGGTCCTCATTCAGCCGTCGCCGATGACGGCGCAGGCGACACCGCTCGTGCCCCTCTTGCACACCGATGCGCACAAGATCGCGATCGTCTTCGACTTCATCCCGATGCACTACCCGAGCGTGTACCTGCGTCATGCGGGAGCGCGCGCGGAGTACGCGGCAGCCCTTGATGCCCTTGCTCTGTATGACGAATTCGTCTGCATCTCGCACATGGTGAAGGCCGAGCTCGTGAAGGTCCTCGGTCGCACTCCGGCGCTCACCTCGGTCGCCTGGCCGGAGAGTGTCGGGCTCACCGGGAAGCCGCGCCCTGGTACCCCTGACGGCCCGATCGTGATCATGACCGGTGACGAAGGCCGCAAGAACACCTACGGTGCCCTGGCCGCGGTGGCTGTCGCGACGGCAGGAATCGACGACGACCGAAATGTGCTCGTGATCGGCATGGCCGGTCAGGAGACCCGCGTGCACCACTGGAGCATCCATGCCGCGATGCGCCCGGGCGAGGCCGTGACCGCGGGGCGCCTCACCGACCAGGAGATGACCGAGGCCCTGCGTACCGCCTCGGTCGTGCTGGTGCCGAGCTTCGACGAGGGACTCTCCCTGCCGGTGATCGAGGCCATTGCCGCCGGCGCGAATGTCGTGGCCTCGGATATTCCGGCTCACCGTGAGCTGATCGGGAGTGGCTCCCACCTTGTCGACCCGAAAAACCTGAAGTCCTTCGCCCGTACGATTCGCAAGTACGCCAGCACCAGGCGAGCGTTTCCCCAGCAATCGCAACGACTTCTCGCTCACCAGCACGAGTCGCTGGAAGCCACGATCGGGCGTAGTGCGCTCGCGCACCTCGGAAAGACAGCCGTGGGCATTCCCGATTCGCATGCCTACATTGCCCCGTCCTCCTTCTCCGTGGGCCTCGCGACCCCGTGGTCACCGCAGAAGTCAGGCATAGCTGACTTCAGCGCCACTGTCGGTCGCGAACTCGCGAAGCTGTGTGACCTCACGGTCTACACGACCGCCGATGCGCGAGTCGATCAGCACATCAAGAGCGGCACCATCGATTCCGTGCTCGCAAGCGGGGCCGATCACGACTCCTTCGTCAGCGTCATCGGCAACAGTCATTTCCACGTACCGTTCATCGAGGTCATGAAGACCGTTGACTCGGTCGCCGTGGCGCATGACACGCGCATGATCGAGTTCTACGCAGCACTTCGCGGTCGGGGTGGTGTCGAGCAGTTGATGCTGCGCGGTCAGCGCCAGCGTGTGCTCTCGCCGAGTTTCGAGGAGCAGCTGGATGACATGCGCCTGCTGCAGAATGCCGGGCTCTGGGAGATCGCTCGCCAATCGAGAATGCTCATCATGCATTCGCCGAGCACGGCCGATCGCATCGCCGATCAGACCGGTGTCACCCCGCGACTGCTTCCCTTCGCTGCCTATCGCATTCCTGAAGTCGAGACCGTGACCCAGCAGATGCGTGACGATGCCCGTGCGCGTCTGGGATGGCAGCCGGGCACGAAGCACATCGCGACCTTCGGCTATGTCGATATCCGCACCAAGCTCGTCGATGTCATCGTCGAGGCGGGTGCCTGGCTCAAGCAGTGGGGGCACGACGTGCACCTGCACCTCATCGGCGCTGCAACCCCGGGCGTGGCCGAGCAGCTGACGCGCCAGGCACGTGAGGCCGGCATGCAGAACTTCGAGATCACCGGCTTTACGAGCGACGAGCAATACCGCGATTGCATCCTGGGCGTCGATCTGGGAATCCAGCTGCGCGTGAGCCCCTTCCTGGGCGTGAGCGGCCCCCTGGCCGACATGGCGGCCTATGGCACCCCGGGAATGGGCAGCAATGGCCTGGCCATCGATGTCGACACTCCCGCCTTCATCGACCGCCTTCCCGATGAGGTGAGCCCGCTCATGGTGGCCGAGGCCATCGAGTACCGACTCTCGCGGCCTGTCTCGGCAGAGGATCGCGAGCAGATGCGCCGCGAATACCTGGCCGCCAAGTCACCCCGGCGCTACGCCGAGCTCATGCTCGCGCTCCTGCGGGAGGCCTCATGACCCTCGGCATCGACATCGAGCAGTTCGTCACCGATCCCTACGGCACGGGTATCCAGCGTGTTCTGCACCAGCTGGCGCTGAACTGGCCGGCGGACGTGCCGGCATCCTTCGTCGTGCCCTTCCACGGCGGATTCGGACTTCTCACGCCCGAGGAGGCCACGGGCCTGCTGGCCCTGCCCTTCGCTCCTCGCGACCCCGAGACCGATCTTCGCGACCTGGTCAACGCCTATCTCGCCGAGACAGTCACCGTGCGAGTTCAACTCGGCGACCTGCTCGCCGTGCATGACGGCTGGTTGCTGCCCGAGGTGTCATACCTGCCCAGCGTGCTCCAGCGCCTGGAGATCTTCGAGCGCTGCATGCCAACCGCGATGATCGGCTACGACGCCCTGCCGATGACCCAGCCCGGGAACTACCGATTCGTGCCCGGAACGGCCTCGTGGGTGAGCGAGTACTTCCGCCATCTCACCCGTGTGGACTCTGTCATCTGCATCAGCGACTACGCGGCCGATGAGATCACCGGTCGCCTGAGGCGTGATCTGCGCAAGACCACGATCGTGGCCCACCCCGGCGGCGATCACATCGCGATGAGAGCACCGAAGCCGCGCCAGCAAGGCGCTCCCGTTCGATTCCTGCGCTTGGGCACCCTCGAGGCGCGCAAGCAGCCCGTGGAGATCCTCGCGGGCTTCCGCCAGGCAATCGCCCAAGGAGCCAATGCCGAGCTCGTGTTCATCGGCAAGCCCTCGCCCTCCGACCAGGCGATCAACGACACCATCGCTGCGGCCATCGACGAGGGCCTGCCTGTCACCTGGATCACCCATGCCGATGACGCACTGGTCTATGACGAGCTGCATCGTGCCGATCTCTTCCTCTCGATCGGCATCGAGGGTTATGGCATCCCGGTGCTCGAGGCCATCCGCTTGGGTACCCCCGTACTTCACTCAGGCATTCAGCCCGCGGGTGATTTGATGGAGGGGAAGGGAGCGAGGGCCATCGAAGCGTCTAGCAGCGAGTCGCTCGGCGCCGCTTTCGTGCACTTCTCTGCCACGGAAGAGCGGGATCGACTTACCCAGGAGATCGGCGAGGCTCAGGTGCCGACCTGGAAGGCATTCGCCGATTCGGTGGCTCACCACTCGACGGGACGATGAGGATGTCGACCACTTCAACGTCGATGACGTCGACTACGACCGGCCTTGCGCCAACCACGCGTTGGCGAATCGTTGTGATCTGGCTCGTTACCCGCCTGATCGTGCTCGGCGCTGCCGCGGCCGGCAGTTGGGCCGCGATTACCGGTGACAGCCCCGTCGCCCAGTACTTCACCATCTGGCGCCAGTGGGACACCAAGTGGTTCGAATCAATTGCCGTGTATGGCTACGTGGGCCCCTACGTCGACTCCTTCCAGGACTTTCACTACAACGTCGCCTTCTTCCCCGGCTACCCGGCGACGATGAAGCTCGGCATGCTCGCGGGTCTCTCTCCGACAGCCGCAGGCATGCTCGTCTCTCTGGTCGCGAGCCTGGTCGCCGGCTTCGCGCTCGCTCGGCTTACTCGTGACATCGGTGGCCGCCCCGAGCTCGGCGTGTTGGCCTTCCTCATCGCGCCGACCGCCGTGTTCCTCACCGGCGCCTACACCGAGGCCCTCTTCTGCGCCTTCGCCTTCTGGGCGTGGGTCTTCGCGCGCAATCACTCATGGATCTGGGCCGGGGTGCTTGCCGCCGGTGCTGCACTTGTGCGACCGAACGGGCTCTTCCTCGCGATCGGCCTGATCGTGATGTTCCTTCTCGCGAACCCGCGCAACTGGAAGCGCGGCAGCGCCTTGCTCCTCCCATTTGCTTCAACTTTCGGTTACTTCGCCTACCTGAAGGCGATCACCGGCAATTGGATGGCCTGGTCGGCCTCCCAGAGCGAGTACTGGGAGCGGCATCTCGTCGACCCCGTCACGTCCTTGCTCAATACATACCGGCTCATCTTCACCTTCTCGCCGACCGGTGAGCCCTCCTCACGGCTCGTGACCGAGATTGCCGCGATGGCACTCCTGGTCGCCTTCACGGTCGTGCTCTTTCGCAAGCGGATGTGGGCCGAGGCGACCTACGTGCTGGTCACCGTGCTCTCGCTCGGCACCAGCACGATGTACCACTCGATCCCCCGCACGATCGTGGTGGTCTTCCCCGCCTGGATGCTCCTGGGTGCGTGGATGACTAGACGGCGCTGGTTCCTCTGGGCCTACGTGGCCGTGAGTGCCCCGATCCTGATCCTGGTGACCATTCGGTTCACCCAGGGCCAGTGGATTTCCTAGGGGCTCGCTAGGGGTTGCGCCGCCCGATTCGTGAGGGGCGGTGGACTAACGTGGCCCCATGACTTCGAGGCGGGTACTCATAGCTATCCCCGCCTGGAACGAGCAGGGCTCGATCGCCGAAGTCATCGCTAAGGTCAAGGAGCACCTCCCCGAGGCCGGCATTCTGGTGGTGAACGACGGATCGACCGACCGCACGGCTGAGGTGGCGGCCAAGGCTGGTGCCGCGGTGGTCTCCCTGCCCTTCAACGTGGGGGTTGGCGGGGCCATGCGCACTGCTTTCCTCTACGCCAAGCGCGAGGGCTACCAGGGCCTGGTCCAGGTGGACGCCGACGGCCAGCACGACCCGGCTGATCTCGATCGGCTTCTCGTGGGGCTCGATAACGCCGACATCGTGGTGGGCACCCGCTTCCACCCGGATTCCATGTACTTCGTGGGCGGGCCGCGCCGCTGGGCCATGGTGCTGCTTTCCAAGGCCCTGAGCCGCATGAACAAGGCCACGATCAGCGACCCGACTTCAGGTTTCCGCTCGGCCGGCCCCAGGGCCATTGACTTGTTCGCGGTGAACTACCCGGCTGAGTACCTCGGCGACACGGTGGGCTCGCTCTCGATCGCCATCCGGCACGGTCTGACGATTCACGAGGCCCCGGTCACCATGTATTACCGAGCTATCGGGCGCCCGAGCAAGAACGCATTGTGGTCGGCCCTCTACTTGGGCCGAGCGAGCCTTGCCCTTGTTGCCACGGTGCTGAAGAAGCCCAACCAGAGCAGAGGAGACGAGGCCTGATGGCACCCAACATCCTCGCGGCCCTTGCTGCGCTCGTTACCTTCATCTTCATCCTTGATCTGCTCCGTCGCGGCGTGCTCAAGGAGAAGTACGCGGTGCTATGGCTCTTCTTTGCCGGCGCTGCCCTTCTTCTCGCTCTCTTCCCGCAGGTGCTCGACTGGATCAGTTTCCGGCTCGGGGTCGCCCAGCCGGTCAATCTCCTCTTCTTCATCACCATCGTGCTGCTGGTGCTCGTGAGCGTGCAGCTCAGCTACGAGCTCAGCCGCCACGAGGCGCGCATCCGCCGACTTGCGGAAGAAGTCGCCTTGCTCGATCGACGAATTGCAGATGTCGAGCCCCGTGGCCAGGAGCAGCGTGACCCTGAATGAGCCCGTGCTGCTGGTCGCTTTCAACCGACCGGATCTCCTGAGGGGTCTGATAGATGCCCTCCGCGAGGTGGAGCCGCAGACCGTTTATCTCGCAGTTGACGGTCCGAGGGCTGATCGTCCCAGCGAGGCCGTTCGAGTCCAGGCCTGCCGTGATCTCGTGGCCGAGATCGACTGGACGACCGACATTCATACGAACTTCCAGCCGACCAACCTGGGCTGCGGCCCCGGTGTCACCGCCGCGGTCACCTGGTTCTTCGACAACGTCGAGCGCGGGATCATCTTGGAAGATGACATCCGACCGGATCCGAGCTTCTACGCCTACTGCACCACGATGCTCGATCGATACGAGAGTGATGACCGAGTTTTCGCCATCACCGGCTGCAATGTGGTCGATGACCCCACGAAGCTGGAGGCGCAGGATCTCTACCGCTTCTCTCAGTACATGCACGTCTGGGGCTGGGCCGGCTGGCGGCGTACTTGGCGCCAGCATGAGCTCGATGCCCGAGGCTGGTGGCACAAGATCTCTCCGTGGCGATTCGCTGATGCGTGCAGCTTCTCGCCCTCGGCAATCCTTTACTGGGCGGCCAATCTCGAGCTCACCGCCCGCGGCTATGTCGATACCTGGGACTGGCAGTTGAGCTTCGCGGCTATGCGTAGCAAGCAGCTTGTCGTGGTGCCCAATGGCAACTTGGTCTCGAATGTGGGATTCGGCGAGGGGGCCACCCACACGCATGAGGATGAGTCGGGTCTACCCGTGCAGGCGGCGATGCCGGCCGAGATCCCGGTCGTGGCAATCAAGCGCAATCGCGCCGCCGACTACTGGGAACTGCGTCACCACTATCGTGCAACTGTTATCGGTGGCCTTGATCGCTTCAGGGTCTACTTCCGTGACCGAAAGGGGCATTAATGTCGATCGCAGTGGGAAGGGTGCTGGTCACGGGTGGTTCGGGCTTCATCGGTTCGCATCTGTGCGAGCGGTTGCTCAATGACGGCTATGACGTGCTCTGCGTCGACAACTACTACTCGTCGACCAAGGACAATATCGCTCACCTGCTCGACAATCCGCGCTTCGAGGTCATTCGGCATGACGTAACCTTCCCGCTCTATGTCGAGGTCGACGAGATCTATCACCTGGCCTGCCCGGCCAGCCCGGTTCATTACCAGCGAGATCCCGTGCAGACCACGAAGACTGCGGTCCACGGCTCGATCAACATGCTCGGCTTGGCCAAGCGCACCGGGGCGAAGATCCTGCTCACCTCAACCTCGGAGGTCTACGGCGATCCACTGATCCACCCCCAGACCGAGGACTACTGGGGCAACGTGAACCCGATCGGGCCCCGTGCCTGCTACGACGAGGGCAAGCGTGCCGCTGAGACCCTTTTCTTCGACTACCACCGCCAGCACGACCTCAGGATCAAGGTGGTCCGCCTCTTCAACACGTACGGCCCGCGCATGCATCCCTATGACGGGCGTGTCGTGTCGAACTTCGTCGTAAGCGCCCTCAAGGGAACTCCACTCACTGTCTACGGTGAGGGCCAGCAGACGCGCTCGTTCTGCTACGTCGACGACCTCATCGACGGTCTCATTGCCATGATGCGTTCGGGCGATGAGGTGACCGGCCCAATCAATCTCGGGAACCCCGGTGAGTTCACCATCGCGGAGCTCGCCGATCTGGTGATCGAGCAGACCGGCACCACCGCCGGCATCGAGCACCGCCCCTTGCCGCAGGATGATCCGGTGCGTCGCCAGCCCGACATCACGCGAGCGAAGAGCACCCTTGGCTGGGAGCCCACGATTCCCCTGGCTGAAGGGCTCGCTCGCACTATCGAGTTCTTCCGCGCAAGCCTGGTCTGAGCTCACCCGTGGGAATCCTCGCCGGTTCCGGCCTCGTGCTCGTGACCTGGGTTCTCGTGGGCCTCGGGATCGTGTCGTTCGGCTTGCTTCCCGCGTCATTGGTGAGCCCGGCGGCCGGAAGATCTGGGCTGCTGCGACGAGCCCTGTGGTGGGGGCTGCTCATCGCCGCGATCGAGGTCTGCGCGATCTCGCTGCTTTTCCCACTGCATTCGAGTTCCTCCGCAGTGATCCTCATCTGCTCGGTACTTGTCCTGGGAGTGCCTGGCTGGATTCGTTGGTCGAAAGCGGGTTCGACCGGCACGAAGTTGACCAGGGCACAGTGGCTCGTTGTCGCGACTTTCGGACTTTCCCAGGTCTATCTCGCGGTCGCCGCCCTTGGCCCGGTTACCGGCTATGACTCGGGGCTGTATCACCTGGGCGCCATCAAATACGCGAGCGAGTTCGGAATTGTGCCCGGCCTGGCCAATCTCTACGGACCACTCGCCTACGCCACCGCAGAGTTCCCGATGGCCGCCGTTCTCGGCAATGGTCCATGGGGAGGCGACGGCTTCAGGCTCCTCAACGGTCTCATCCTGGGCCTGGTGGCCATCGACCTTGTGCTGCGCACTCTCGTCCGTCGCGTCTCGCCCGGCTACTACGTGCTGCTGGCAGGCATGGTGGCGACATGGGTACCCATGGTGGCGCTCAGCGACTTCTGGGTCACGAGTCCCTCCCAGGACTCAGCGGTCCTTGCCTTGACGGTTGTCTGCACGGCGTACGTGACTGACGCCTGCCTCGGTCGCAAATTCGTCAGCAACTCAGCTGTTGCGGTGGCCATCGGAATCGCGCTCGTCTTGATTCGCAGCACCATGGCTGTCTACGTGATTGCGCTGCTGCTCGTTCTTGCTGTTCTGTTCGTTCGCCGACGTCGCCAGTACTCGATACGGCGATCGGGGTATGCGGGTCTGCTTCTCGCAGGCATCACCGTCCTCGCTGCCCTCACAATGACAATGCGCGACTATCTGCTCAGTGGATGGCTGCAGTATCCGCTCTCGACTCACCCCTTTGACGTGCCTTGGAGAGCCCCTGATCCGGAAGGGCTTCGCCTCGCGACTCTCGGCTTCGCTCGCGATCCCGCGCATACCTGGGACTCAGTCACCGGCTGGGGATGGGTGGGATCCTGGGTTTCCCGGCTGCCTCACGAGTGGGCCTTCGTGGAGTTCTGCGGTGTGTCGCTGATTGCCTTGGCTATCGGCGTAGTCGCGGTTCGCACTGGTGCCAACATGCGGCAGTGGCGCCCCATCGCACTGGCGACATTCCCGAGTGCAGTGGCAGTGCTCGTGTGGTGGGTTGCGTCACCGCCGGCCTTCCGATTCGCCTGGGGTCCTCTGTTCACGCTCGCCACAGTTCCGCTGGGCGGTGCGTTGTGGCTACTCACGCGAGACGAAGAACTTTCGAATGGCAGGGCCAAATTGTTGCTGGTCTGCGCTGCAGTGCCAGTGCTCGCTGTCACCATGTACTCGGGTGTCGCGCGGCTTGATCTGAGTGCCATCAACGCGGAGCGGGAGTGGAATGTGGCCGGATTGAGGATCCCTTATGCCGTCGCTCCGGTGATCAATGTGCCCGTGCAGAAGACCACTCTCGAAAGTGGACTCGTGCTCGTCGGCCCTACAGAATCCGATCAATGCTGGGATCACTACCCCCTCTGCACTCCGCAGCCGCTGCTCTCCTTGCGCCTGCGAGCAGACTCACTCGCGGGTGGATTCCTGCCCTAGCCGCCTGCGAGGCGGGAGCTTGAGCGCGGTCTAGGCTGCTGACGTGGCTGCTCCCAGGTTCTATGTCGCCTGCCCTCTGGGTGATCGCACGGGTGGCCCTGAGGCCCTGGCGCTTATGGTTCATTCGATTCGGCAGCGCGGCTACGAGGCCTTTCTCATCCCCATGCGCAACTTCAGGGGCAAGCTCCCCCATCCTGAGTACGACCACTTCGATTACGCGTTGGCCGACGCGATGCCGCGTGATGACAATGCGCATCTTGTGCTGACGGAAGTGAGCCCGATCGAGAGCAAGCGCGAACTCGACTCGACCCCCGATGAGAACATCTGGATGTTCTGGCTGAGCGTGAACTTCTCCCCGATTCCCCGCGCCCGCTACTTCCGCGCGGATGAGAGCGTGTGCTCCTTCCTTCCTCCGGGCAGCGCGCCCTGGACTCAGCCGGCGAACCTGTGGCCGTACGACGATGAGGTCATCGACACCGGCTCCTTCCGCACCGTGCGTGAGGCGGCGCGCCGGAAGGGCGGCTTGTCACTCAAGACACTGGCCCCGACGGCAATCGAGTCGATCTCCATCCGCTACGCGGAGCACACAGTTGGGCGCAAGATCAACTTCGGCACCCAGTCGTTCTACGGGCAGGGCTTCGTGCGCACTCAGCTCGGTGCAGACGCCTTCCAGCTGACCGACTATCCGCGATTGCCCCAGGTACGACCCGAACCTCGTGAGCGGAATCTTGTTCTGTACAACGGCGCCAAGGGGAAATGGAAGATTCCGGATCTGCAAGCGCTGCTTCCCACGGTGAATTTCGTTCCTATTCAGGGAATGACCTTCGACGAGGTGTGCCAGCTGCTGTCGCGGGCCTCGCTCTATGTCGAGGTGGGCCATCTTCCGGGACGAGATCGGCTTGCCCGCGAGGCAGCGAACTACGGCACTCCCACTGTGCTCCTGGGTCGAGGAGCCGGTTACTGCTGGAACGATTTTCCCATCGGCGAGAAGTTCCGCATCCCGTATACGACGGATTGGGCCACTCACATGGCGCCGATTATCAACGAGGTGCTCGCTGATCCGAGTGAGATTCTCGCCGTGCAGGAACCCTTCCGCGAATGGGTCGCAGGCGAGCCAGCGCGATACGACCAAGCTCTGGATGGTTGGCTGGAGCGGGTTGTCGCACGTTCGTGACTGATTCGTGCGCAATAGAATGTGGTCATGCGTGTAGCCCTGGATGAGCAGATCTTTGCCATCCAGGCCTACGGAGGCATCTCTCGCATGTTCGCGGAGTTGGCACGGCAGTTCGTCGTGGGCAAGGCAAATGATGTGCAGATTCTTCCACTGAGCGCACCGGTGATCACGAGATACCTGCTGGATGACCCGGAGTTGCGGAAAGCGCTCGGCGTGCATGAGGCACGCAATGAATGGACTGCACTGGCCAGGTACTTCACGCGGCTTCGCATTCACCCCCGCAGCGAGATCGTGCACAACACCTTTTACTTGCCACATGGGCTCGCCCCGACTCGAGGTGCCAAGCGCATCGTCACGGTTCACGACATGATTCCCGAGCTGATGCCCTACACGCGCAGACGGCTGGACCTGCTCACCTTGAAGCGCCGATACGTCGATACCGCCGATCACGTCATCTGCGTCTCCGAGGCAACCAAGCGCGACCTGCTCGAGGTCTACGGGCCGATCAAGGCACCCATCTCGGTCGTGCATCACGGAGTCGATGCACGGTTCACCACGGGCGGCGCGCCCCTGCCGGGTTGGCCTGCTCGCTACGTGCTGATGGTGGGCAATCGATCGCAGTACAAGGATGCTGAAGTGCTCTTCCGCGCTTTCTCCCGCGTTGCTCTCGAGCACGGCGATATCCACTTGGTCTGCCTGGGCGGCGGAACGTTCACGGCAGAGGAGGTGTCTCAACTCGAAAGCCTGGGCATCGTTGATCGATGCCACCAGCACGGGCTGCCGGATGAGCAGATGCCGGCGGCGTACTCCAATGCCGAGGTATTCGTCTTCCCCTCGAGATTCGAGGGATTCGGCCTTCCCGCGCTCGAGGCCATGGCATGCGGCACGCCCACGGTTCTTGCCGACGCCACGTCCCTCCCGGAGGTAGGGGGCGATGCGGCTCTGTACTTCCCCGCAGGTGATGACTCGGCATTGGCCATGCAGATCTCCCGAATCCTCGTAGATCCTCAATTGGTCGCTGGGCTGCGCCTTCGCGGACTTGCACGAGCGGGCCAATTCACCTGGCCTGAGGCCGCAAATCGCACGGAAGCTGTCTACCGTTCAGCGCTCGCCTAGTGAATCAGGGGTATTCTGGGTCTCCCCATCCGAGGAGATCGTGAACACTTCGCAACGTCCGGCCGGCGTCAGAGCCGAGCATGACTCCCTTGAGGGTTACCTGACTGGTGTACTCAGCGATGAGAAGCTGGCTCGGCCCCTGATGGTCTCGTTCACTCAATGGGATTTCGCGATTGGTGCGATCGCCGAGACGATTCTCACGCTCAAGGAGATGGGCTCGCAACCCTCGCTGGCTCTGTGGTCGGACCTGACTCCTGTCAGGGACTTCGGCTGGCAGGTGGACCACCGAGTTGCGTCATTGTTGCGTTCTCCATCCATTGATCAACGACTTCGCCGGGCCTTGCGCAGCGCGGGCGTTCCTAAGCAGTGGTTTGTCGAGCCCCCCATCCGGCGATGGTCGCCTCAGGGTGAGTTGCCCGCGCCGACCGTGACGAACAGGACTTCACTGCGAGCGCTGGAGTATCGGAACTCCCCGCTGGGGCGGGCGCTATTGCAGGTTCACCCCGACAAGAACACGCCGATCACCGATGACCACCTCTGGCCCACGAAATACGTGAAGGCCGCGATTGAGTCCTACGCCTTCGTTTTCGATCAAACCTGTGAACTGATCAAGAAGCGAGGCATCACCTCGGTGATCGTCTATAACGGTCGATTCCTCCATGACAGCGCCGTTGCCGCGGCAGCCGAGGCCGCGAGTCTGCCAATTCTCTATTACGACTTCGGGGGACTGGATACGGACTTCGACCTCACCATCGACGAAACCCATGATTGGTCGGCGCTGCAAGGACGAATGCTTCGCATGTATGAGAACTGGCCGGCCGAGGAGCGTGATGAGCTCGGCAGCAGCTGGTTCGAAGGGCGCATCGGCCACACCGATCCGAACAATGCCCTTTACACCGGCACGCAGAGCATCGGCCTCGGCATTGAAAGTGTTGATGATCGGCCCATTGCTGTCTACTTCAGCTCCTCCGGTGATGAGATATCCGAACTTGACCTGGATTGGAGCGAGTACTTCTTCGGACAGCCGGAGGCCTTGATCGCCGTGTCCAAGGCTTGCAGGGCAGCGGGCTATACCTTCGTTGTGCGCAGCCATCCGCATAAGCGACTGAAGCCGAAACAGGATCTGCTCGACTGGCTCGATGCAGTGGCCGCCGCTGCTCCGGATGTACACCTGGACCCTTACTCACCGGTGGATTCCTACACGCTCATGCGCCAGGCCGATGTGGTGATCACTTACGGTTCTACAACCGGCGTTGAAGCTGGCTTTCACGGTCGCCCGGTGATCGTCATGGGCCCATCGGCCTATGACGAACTCGGTTGCGCCACCCGTGTACGCACGGAGCAGGAATTGCTCGAAGCTTTGTCGGGCACCCTGGTTTCCTCCAAGCAAGGAGCGATTCCGTACGGCCTGATGATGCGTCGCCGTGGATTCGTCTACCGATTCGTGTCTCGTCTTCCCGATGGATCGCGTACCTTGGCGGGGGTTCCGCTGGTAGAGGCCAAACCGATGGTCAGGCACATCAGTCACCGGCTTAATCGCATGCGGATGTCATCGCTCACACGCAATTAGTACGAAGCACAAAGCACAAAGCTCGGTACGAGGGGAATTCATGGCTGGCATCCGGGAGTCAATTCGGAGTCGGATCCCGTTCAGCACGGAGATCTACGAGAGAATGTTCATGCGTCGCGGGATGGCACCTACGCAGGGCAGGGTCAAGGCCTTGATCGCGAGTGGGAATCCGATCAAGCTCGACATCGGGGGAGCCGATGCGGGTTCGAATGGCTGGACTACTCTCGACATCACTCGAGAGTGCGACCTCTTCTGGGACCTTCGGCGCGGGATTCCCTTCCCCGACTCCACCGTCGATGCGGTGTACTCGTCGCACTTCTTCGAGCACCTCTCCTATGCAGAGGGGCAGGAAATCCTGAGGGAGGGCCTCCGGGTACTGAAGCCCGGCGGGACCTTCTCCGTGTGCGTGCCCAATGCGCGGATGTACATCGAGGCTTACCTTGGCATCCGTGAGGTTCCGGACTCGTACTTTGCCTGGAAGCCGGCAATGAACCAGACGACCGCCATCGACGCGATCAACTACGTCGCCTACATGGGCGGCGAGCACAAGTACATGTTCGACATTGACAACCTCCTGCATCTCCTTGCTCAGGCAGGTTTCGTCGATGTTCAAGAGCGAGATTTCGAGCCCGGGTTGGATCGGGAGGAACGCGACTTCGAATCCATCTACGCGATCGGCGTGAAGCCCTGAGCCATTAGCTCAGCACCGAGTTGGCGTAGCGCTGAAGAACCCAGGGCATCGCGGCATAGCGCCGCTGCGTCCTTTCGGTGGGAACGAAGGCCGGTCGCTCGTAGTCCATGCCGAAGAGCGAGGTCGAGAACTCGTTCTCCAGGGCCAGTCGATCTGCGGTGATCGGTGTCTTGCCCTTGTGCAGGCCGATCGTGTCGACGGCCATGATGGTGCCGGCAGGGCCGGTGAGTTCGTTGACATTTCCCCAGAGACCGGCTTCGTGCACTGCCTCGTCGGTCATCCTGCCATCGGGGCGCAGTGACCAGGGGATGCTTCGATGAGATTCGCGGAGGTAGATGTGGGGCCCGGTATCCGCGGTCACATCGGTGAGGTACATGAAGAACTTCAGGAACGAGAGTCGATCGCGATCCTGGTGGAACATCTGGGCGTTGAGATTGGCATCCTCTGCACGCTTGTTCGTTGTCCACCAGAAGGCAACCTCATCCATGATCACGGGCTGGTTCAGGTACTTCTGAGCGATCAAGGCGAGGGCCGGGTCGGTAGCGAAATCCTGGACCTCGGCGCAACCCAGGGCTTCGGTCTCCTCGATGTCGTAGCGTCCGACCTGCGGTGCCGATCGCGGGTAGATCTCGGGAGCAGTGCCGGCTCCGCGGGCCACGCAGGGCACCTGCTCGGCGTAGGCGCGGATCGCATCCGTGATCGCGGTATCGGCCACTCGGTTGAAGACGTAGTAGCCATTCGCCCGCACTCCCGCCACGGCGGCATCGATTTCCGCCGGATCGATGAACGAACTCGTTGTGACATCGGCGATCTGCCAGGCCAGCGGGTTGCGCTCGCGGATCGAGATGCGGGAGACCACCTTGCCGATGCGCGGGTCGAGGCTCATGCCCGAGCGCATGTTGAACTGGCTCTGACCCTCGGTCTGATCGGGAGTGACTCGGGCCCGGGAGAACTTGCGGGCGGCGACAACCGTCTTCGCGAGCCGAGTCGCATTGAGGGCATTCTCGACAATTGCGTGGGCCACGGCTACTCCTTGCTGCAGATGACAGAATTCTAATCAGCGCGAGCGCTTGAAGCGGCGTCGGAAGGTATCCGCCGCTTTCGCACCGATGATCTGCGTGACCTCTCCGTAGGAGAGATAGGGCGCGAGAGCCTGGGGCTTGGGTGCATCAGCGGGGAGTACGCCCATTCCGCGTGAGTAGTTCGAGTTGACCACGACGGCCAGGTATCCGCGTGCGATGTCAGCCTCGGTGACTCCTCGCAGGATGTACTCGAAGTGCTGATTCTCGTGATGGAAGACCTTCACGAGTTCCTCGCGAGAGTGGACGGGGATGACCCCCGACTTTTGCAGCCAGAAGTTGTACCAAGTGAATTCGTAGGGGGCCTCGGCGAGCGCATCCCGATAGGTCCATTCGCGTGGCGCGAGGAAGTCGGAGACGAATGACCGCAGCACCGTGGTCGAGAACACCTGGTGCCCGTGGCAGGTCAGCATCACCGAATCGGGCAGGCCGATGATCTCGGCAATGCGAAGCAGTGCTCCTTCTCGAGACTCCCAGTACTGCGCGTAATAGCGGGGTTCGACCTTGAGCTCATTGCTCTCGACGAGAACGCTGTACGGGAAACCATCGGGTGCGAGGAAGTCGGAGGCATGGAGATCGCGGATGATGACCGCGTCGGAGTCGATGCAGAAGTAGTTCTCGGCGAGACCGAGCTCGTGGAAGGCGAGCTTGACGATCTCCTGGTTGATGTAACCGGGGCGAGTGCCGTTGAGCTCCTCAGTGACGAAGTACCCCTCCAAGGGTGACTCATCCATCACCACGACGTGCTCGGAAGCGAGCGTTCCGAACATTGGCAAGTCATCGTTCGGCACCACGCAGAAGAGGGTCAGGCCTTCGGGATTGTGCCACGTGAAACTCTCCACCAGTCGCTGTGCGAATGCGAAGTCGCCGGAGTACGACTTCAGCATCAGCGCTATGGGGAGGCTCTCGGTCATGCAGGCTTCTTCACTGCCTCGATGAGCCCGGCCGAGCAGAGGAACATTCCTCGCCAGGTGCCTTCATGCTCGAGTGCCACCTGGGCCTTGCGGTACTCCATCGGATCGATCTGCCCGGCGAGCATTGGGTAGGCGGGGTGGTAGTTGTACCAGTGGAACTCGAGGTCGCTGTAGCCGTGAGCCTTAACGAGTTCGGCGAGCTCGAAGGGGTTGTGGAAGCGCGACAGGATCTCGTCGTATCCATCGCCGGTCGGTCGGGTGCGCAGCGGAGGCTTGTCGACTGCGAGCCGGGCATCGAGGTCGGTAGCGACGACATCACGAATGGCGTCCGGCACGTCGACGAGCAACTCGTCGAGGATGAACTCCTTGGTGAGTCGATTGAACGTGAACATCGAGAACATCGAGTTGCGGAACTGCAATAGCAACTTTCCGCCGGGGCGAAGGAAGGAATCCATCGCCGAGACGAAAGCCGAGTCGTCGCTGACGTGCGGAATTACGCCCAGGGCCATCACCGCGTCGAACTCGCCGACTCGTTCGCGCTCTGCGGCCATAGCCCCCGAATCCTGTGCGTCCACGTGGGTGATCGCCTCAGGATCGAGACCTCGCGCTTCCATGTTCGCCCGAGCGACCCTGACCATCTCGGGGGAGAGATCATTTCCGGCTACGCGAATGCCCGCGGCTCCGATCGCGCACAGCGGGCTCGCATCGCCGACTCCAAGCTCGTAGACCGATGACGACCCCGCCTTGGCGAGAAGGCGCTGCACGAGCTGAAGCCTGAAGAGATTGGCCGGGTACTCCGGGTTGGTCCACAGTTGAGTCTCGTCGTACTGATCTCCGTACGTCGAGGCGCTGCCGTCGTAGTGGGATGCGACGCTCATGCGGTCACCTTTCGTGGTGCGGTCACTTCGAGCAGTCCGTGCTCGAGAAGTTCGTCGATGATCAGTTGGACATCGTCAAGTGGAACTCCGAAGAGCTCTGACATGTCCTCGGCCGAGTGCGAGCCATCAGCGTAGGCGAGAACGTTGGTGCGCAGGATGATGACATCGGACACCGTTCGCGCGTGCATCGAGTGGTAGAGACCGCGGCGCCCGAGCTGGGGCTCGCCGAGCACAGTGGCCTGGTAGTAGGTGGCACCCTCGAATGCGAGCACGCAGTCGCGCACCAGGTCGAGGCCGCCTTGAAGACCCGTGGGAGTCACGATCGCGAGGTCATCGAGGTGGGTGTGGTACTGGGGATAGGCCCCGTATTTCGTGCGCATGAGCGAGATCATGGGCAGATCGACACCCGGCATCCCGTACTGGCGCTCGTCGCTTCCGCGATCGAGATATGAATACACGACGGGTTGCGGCGTTCGGGCGATCAGGCGGCGAGCGATGCGGTCAAGCGGATGATTGGCCAGTCGAGAGGCCATGTAGGAGTAGTCGCCATCGTCACCGATGCAGGTCAGGTTGTAGGCGGCAACGACATTGGCACGCAGGTGCTCGAGGTTGCGCGAGATGTAGGTGATCGCGCCGATCGTCTCCGGAGCGAAGACGAAGCGGTAGGTGTACCGACGCGATGGAAGTGACATCAGCCATTGCGCGAGGCCGACGGAGACCATCGGTCCCGAGAGCTCGTTGTTGGCCAGCGACGGGTGGCAGATATACGTCGTGATCAGCACCTCATCGGTGGTATCGCCGGGTATGACCAGTTCGCCATACGTGAGACTGCCCGCTTCGAGCGTGCTGTCGATCACCGCGTGATACTCGCCGTCGACCAATGACTCGCGTTGCTCCGCTGTCAGGCAGAAGCCCCAGGTGCGGTTGTAGTAGCTCGTCACGTAGGGGATCGCGTTGCGATGCTCGGAATCCACATGCAGATGCGGTGCAAGTTCGTCGAGGCTGAGTCGAAGGTCCACGGGAATGGAATAGCCGACCACGTGGATGTTCGAATTCGCGAAGTCGATGACTCGCGAGCCATCCGGGCCCTCCAGGTAGGCGCCCTCGATATTCCACTCGTCGGGCACGGTCCAGTCGAGCACCTGGGTGCCGCTGGGCACCTCGGTCACCCTCAACCCGGGCAGCTCCTCCTGGAGGATGGCGAAAGTCTCCCGAACCCCGTTGCCGGTCAGGCTCCGGCAGATGGGGAAGAGCCGAGTGGCGAGGTCGTGAAGGCGCTGGCCCTCGGCGGGCGGCGTCAGCGCGTCGTCGATGGAGGCGGGCACGTTGCCTACGATAACGGCGTGACATCTGAGTCGGCCGAAGCCGAGGTCCTGTTGATCGTGGCCACACTGGGCCGTCGGCCCGAGTACCTTCGCCAGACCCTCCAGTCGATCCGCTCCCAGTCGGTCCCCGCCGACATCCTCATGGTCGCCCCCGTCGACGCACCGGGTCTGGCCGAGACGGCGGCCGAATTCGGCGTTCGCCTCCTGCCCGACCCAGGGAGCCTCCCCAAGGCCATCAATCTCGGGGCCCAGGAGGGCCTGAGGGCCCATAAATACCTCAACTGGCTCAATGACGACGATCTGCTCGAACCGGGCTCCCTGGAGGCCACAAAAGCCGCCCTGGAGGCCGATTCCGGGGCCGTGGTCGCCTTCGGCGCCTGCCAGTACATCGACGGCCAGGGGCGACCCCTGTGGGTCAGCAAGGCCGGAAGCTGGGCCCCCCGCGTGCTCTCCTGGGGCCCTGACCTGATTCCGCAGCCGGGGATGCTCGTGCGGGCCGAGGCCTGGCGGCAGGTGGGCGGCCTCGACGCCAGCTACTCGCTGGCCTTCGATCTCGACCTGCTACTCCGCCTTAAGAAGCTCGGTCGACTGGTCGCTACCGGCACCACGGTCTCCAGTTTCCGCTGGCATGCCGACTCCCTGACGGTCGATGACCGCACCACGAACCTGGTGGAGTCAGAGCGGGCCAAGCGAGCATCGCTCGGCCCCGCGGCCGTTCGCCTGGCCTGGTTGTGGGAGCCGCCAGTGAGGTTCGCGATTCGCCGAGCGGCCAATGCCGTTCAGCGACGTGCGCGCAAGATGAGTTCCTTGTAGGCGAACACCTTCGCGAAGTGAATGCGAGTGTCGACCTGCTCGCGCAGCGCTGCAGTACCGGTAGGTCGGAGAATCTCGCGTCGGGCACGATGGAACTCGCGAAAGGATTCCTGCCACTTCACTGATGAGACTCCGCCTTCCTCGAACTTCGCGATGACGAAGTCCACGACGAGGGGATCCGAGACTTTCGACAATTCGAGGAATGCCGCATAGTCCGCAGCGATTCGATAAGAGGTGTCGAATCCTCCTATCGACGACAGCAGTTCACGCCGAGCGAGAGTCCCCTGATGCGGTGGGAAGTGCCCGCGGCCGAAGAGTGCACGCTTCTCGGCCGCGTAATCCCACGGCGGAGTGGTGACAGCTGACCCATCGGCACTCACGATGTCGACCGGACCGAAGAGCCATGACGGCGAATTCGTCTCAATTGCTACACGCAAGCGTGCGAGCACATCGCTGGATGCGAGAACATCTCCTGCATTCAGGAAATAGACGAACTCTCCTGAAGCCTCTGCGATGCCGGCGTTCATTGCCGGATAGATGCCCGCGGGTGCCGTCCATGAATAGGAGTGAACAAGCCCAGCCGCATTTGCAATTGCACTCTCGATGACTGACGAATCACGTGAACTGTCGATGACGCAGAGCTCGACACCGAGAAGCTCCTGCGTGCGGATCGAATTGAGAGTCCTGATGAATCCATCGGGATCATCCTTGACGACAGTGACGATGCTGAGCCAGGTATCGCTCATCTCAGGCTCGCATCGACATCTGGTCGATAGGGGCCGGTTCAACCAGAAGGCACGAACCGTCGCGTAGGCGGCCGGATTCGAAGAGATCCATGAGTGCGATATTCAGTTTCCAGTCGATCGGCACGACAGGCGTCATCGGCAGTGCATCCATTTCCTCCACAAGCACCGAGAGGAATTCACGGCGATAAAGAATCGCGCAGACCGTGTTCGTCACCGGGCGTGAAGCCGAGAGCACACTGCGCCGCACTGATCCATCCCAGGCCGGCGCGATCACGGAACTCAGCAGATGCTCGATGCCGAGTTCGGCATTCGTGAACGATTGCGAGACATTCACGTAGCCAATGTTCGCGGGGCAATCGCGCATCAGCGCGACAAGGCCCCGAGCACAGTCATCGAGGTCGGGAGCGAAGGCATCGTCCTCGAGAATCAGCACCCACTCCGCGCCACTCGCGAGTCCGCCTCGCATCAGATCGAGATGCGAGAGCTCAATATTGACCAGTCGCCGAACGGATGCAGGCGAGGGAGAGCGGAATCGACGGGTCGCACGCCGAACGGTGCGAACCAGGGACCGTGCCGCATCGACAATGGAGGGGCTTCCTCCTGCCCGCAGGTAGGAGGCCCATTCGCCCTGCAGTCTCAGCTCTGCACTCAGGGTCTCCTGGACCACCGAGGCATCGATAGGCAACGAGTCTGGATCGTGAAGATTCCGCGTATTCACCTGCACGAGCGACCCGATGCCCGACCCCTGAAAGCGCTCGCGGAGGAAGGCGGCGAGTCCTTGTGGCCCTTGGCTTATGGCGAACCGCGAGCCCTCGTGGCTCACGACTCCGATGAAGCAGTCCACCTCACTCACCTCGGTAGGCTATCGGGGTGACCGACTCCGACCTCGACATGCGCGAGCCGGACGACGCGTCGGGGAGCCTGAACCACCTCGATTTCGGGCAGCCGAAGATCAGCTGGGCAGTCCGCAAGTCGATCAGCATGCTGCCCGAGGGCAAGCGACGCACCCTGATCTTCGCCGCGTGCATCCAGGTCGCACTGGGCCTCCTCGATCTCATCGGCATCGCGCTCATCGGGCTTGTGGCTGCAGTCGCCGTCTCGGGCCTCGGCGCCTCGAGCATCCCCCCGTGGGCAAGCGCGATGCTCGACAAGATCGGGCTCGGCGGCTTGAGCATCTCGCAGCTCAGCGTGGTCCTCGCACTCTCGGCAGTGCTCGTTCTCGTGGCCAAGACGGTGCTGAGTGCCTTCATGACCCGCCTCATCACCCGCTTCCTTGCCCACCGGCAAGCCGACCTGTCGGTCACGCTCGCGCGCGAGTTCCTGCGTCGGCCACTCGCCGAGGTTCAGAGGTGGACGACCTCGGAAGCCGTATATGCACTGGGCAATGGCGCCCAAGCTGCCACGGTGGTGCTGCTGGGTTCTGCGATCACGATTGCGTCTGAGACGTTCCTCTTCGCAATCATCGGCATCTCGCTCCTGGCTTACGACCCGATGATCACGATCGCTAGCGCGCTCTTCTTCGGGGTCATCGTCTTCATCCTTCATAACTTGCTGTCTCGATGGTCATCACGCAAGGCAGAGGTGATCAAGGAGACCAATATCGAGACGCTGAATGCCGTCTCCGAGGCTCTGTCGACCTATCGCGAGGCGAGCGTTCTCAATCGCCGTGACCTCTATGTCTCGCGGTACGAGGGAGTCGTGAATCGCTACGCCTCGGCGAGTGCTTCCATGTCGTTCATCGCCGAGGTGCCGAAGTATGTGCTCGAAGCTGCCCTATACGTGGGCTTGCTCTTCCTCGCCGTTCTCCAGTTCCTCACCAAGAACTGGGGTGCCGCTGCCTCGACCGTCGCTCTCTTCCTGGCCGCCGGTTCCCGAGTCATACCCTCCGTGCTCAGGCTGCAGGGCGCCGGAATCTCGATCCGAAATGCCTCCGTGATGGCCCAGCCCACCTTCTTCATGTTCGACTACCTGCGCCGCCCCCTCGCACGGGGCTCGAAGGACTCCAGCGACCGAGTTACAGCGGATGTCATCCGTGAGCACATCGCGCGGGGCTACGGGGAGTTCAATGCCTCGGTCGAGGTGGTCGGAGTCTCGCTGACCTACCCGGAGGCCCCGGAACCTGCTTTGAACGACATCACGTTCACTGTGGCTCCGGGCGAATCGGTGGCCTTCGTCGGTTCAACGGGGGCGGGAAAGTCGACGCTGGCCGACGTCGTTCTCGGAGTGCTAAGCCCTGACTCCGGATCCGTCCTGATCGGTGGACTTGACCCCCGCGAGGCGATCAACACGTGGTCAGGAGCCGTCGCCTACGTGCCCCAGGCTGTCGCCCTAGTCGACGGCACGGTGCGCCAGAACGTCGCTCTCGGCATGCCCGACGAGGCGATCGACGATGAGCTCGTGTGGGATGCCCTTCGGCGGGCGCACCTCGCTCATTACCTCGATGACGAGCGCGAGGGTCTCGACACCTGGGTGGGCGAACGAGGCTTCAAACTGTCGGGCGGCCAACGTCAGCGGCTGGGTATCGCGCGTGCGCTCTACACCCGCCCCAAGCTCCTTATCCTCGACGAGGCAACGAGCGCCCTCGATGCCGAGACTGAACAGGCAATCGTGCAGACCCTTGCCGAGCTCGAAGGCGAGGTAACGACGATCACGGTGGCCCATCGACTTGCCACTGTGCGCAACTGCGATCAGTTGCTTCTGCTCGAGAACGGCGTGGTGACTGCGCGCGGAACCTTCGATGAGCTTCGAGCAAAGTCCGATGAGTTCGATAACCAAGCCAATCTTCTGGGTCTCTAGATGACGGGCTTTTCCTCTGCAGACGTTTCCGCTGTGGTCTGCACGATGAATTCGATAAGCGGTGTTGAAAGCTGTCTGACCAGCCTGCGTGCTGCCGGTGTCGGTCAACTTGTTGTGGTCGATGCAAACTCCCACGATGGCACCAGGCAGGTTGCCGAGCGACTAGCCGACGTCGTGTTGAGCGATCCCGGCATAGGCCTGGGGATGGCCCGCAATGTGGGCATCGCGGTCTCCACGGAGCCACTCATTTTGAACATGGGCTCCGACAATGTGATGCCTCCCGGTCAATTGCAACGCATGATCGACTACAAGTCTCGTGGCAAATTTGATGGAGTCAGTGCACAGACCCTGATCGTAGGCGGCGACTATCTGTCTCAGAGCCTTAACTCGTGGCGCAAGGGCAGGTTCCGTCCGGGAAGGGCCGCCGTCATCGGAACCCCGACCCTCTTCAGCGGAGACTTGCTACGTCAGCACCCTTACGACCCGACACGTCGCTTCTCCGATGACTCCGAGCTCTGCGAGCGGTGGGAGAGAGATCTTGATGCAACTTTTGCAATCTCAGATGCTTATGTTGAGGAGATCGGCAAGACCTCGTGGAATGAGCTGGTAGTCAGGTGCCGTATGTACGGCATTTCCGACAAGGAAGTTTTCACACAGGGGCGTTCGAGCGGCTGGTCAGTTCAAAGACAACTGAAGTCACTCGCGCATCCGATGCGAGCCGACTTCATCGACCCTATAACGCACCTAAGTCCGCTGGAGGCCGCCAAGTCCGCGCCGTTCTTGGTTGCCTTCGCTGGTATGCGGTATGCGTTCTGGATCGCTAAGGTACTCGGGAGTCGCTAACTCGATCGTCGCGCCCAGTTCGGAAAAGCATAGCGAGGTTGCTTCAAGAGCTTGAACTATCTCAGCCGCCTGAGATGCGCCTCCACATCAGAGGGCCCAGAGGCCCAATTCATATTCGAAGTTTAGTGAGCAAGTCTCGAATCTGATCCACGTTGAGCCAGAGGTCATTTGCATCGGAGGTGTAAGAGAATCCATCTTCAACAGGGTCTCCGGCAGGAGAATTGAACCCCCAGTCAGCGAGCGTGGGAAGAACTACATATCGGTCTGCTTGCCGCAGAGTTCGGCGGGAATCCTCCGCAGAGATCATTTCCTCGTGCAGCTTCTCGCCCGGACGAATTCCGACCTCGACAAGTTCCGCGTCCGGCGCAACCGCTCGAGCCAAATCAACGACCTTCATGCTCGGAATGCGCGGGACGTAAAGTTCACCACCGGCCATGTCGCCAAACGAGCTCATCACGAACTCGACCGCTTGGGGCAGGGTGATCCAGAATCGGGTCATGCGCATGTCTGTAATAGGCAGCGGCTGACCGGATTCTGCGAGACGACGGAAGAAGGGGATGACTGATCCTCGGCTACCCATCACATTGCCGTACCGAACTACGGAAAAGTGTGTGTCGTAACCATTTGAGTAGTGGTTGCTTGAGATAAAGAGTTTGTCAGCCGTCAGCTTAGTTGCGCCGTACAGGTTGACCGGAGACGATGCCTTGTCAGTCGACAGTGCTACGACCTTCTTGACGCCTGCTTCTATGGAAGCTTGCATGACGTTCTCGGAACCCAATATGTTTGTTTTCACGTATTCCATTGGGTTGTATTCAGCCGTGTCGACTTGCTTGAGGGCAGCGGCGTGGACCACAAGATCAACCCCATGCAAAGCCATCTTAAGACGGTCTCGGTCGCGTATATCTCCCAAGAAGAAGCGAACACGCGGGTCATCACCCCACTGCTGTCGCAATTCGTACTGCTTGAGTTCGTCTCGAGAGAAGACCGCCACTCGACGAGGATTATGTGACGTAAGCGCCGACTCAAGAAAGGCCTTACCGAATGATCCGGTGCCGCCAGTAAGTAGAACCGATGCATTGTCGAGGTGATCGACCATTGGTACTCCTGCCAGATTTGAGCAACTCAGAGCAAAGATAGATGCACCATTGCGCACCCAGTAGCGTAGGGTCGAAGCGCACTAGACTGGTGTGTTAGTGCGGAGAAACTCTCGACCTCCAACCAACCCAATTCTGGGTCGTAGGTGTAGAAAGCTTCGTTTCGAACCTGGAATCTGGGGTCAGAAGTAAGCGTTACCCAAGACGTCTCATCATATTCGAACTGGTGAGTGAAAAGTCCGAGGGAATCCTCATGGAGGATCGGGAGCCCCTTGCCAGCAGGGACTGAGATGAAGAGCGAGCCACCGGAGACGAGTAGGCGCGCCGCAGCATCCAGGAAAAGTTGATCCGTTTGAGGATCCCGAATTGCGACAGCACCTTCAGGCGTTCTGGATCTAACGAAAGCAGAACTCGAGTCAGATTCGGGTGAAGCGACATCAAAGCCAATATGTTCCAAAGTAGAAACGCAGGTGATTGCGTCGTAACGTCCGTCCGACGGCTGAGCGAGGAGGAAATCCTCTACGCGCACAGGGGTCGAGAGCACCCGGTCGACTAGATCCGTGGGGTAACGAGTTTTTACCCTTGAAGGGTTGATGATGTCAATCCCCGTGAGAAGAGTGCCGCGATCCGCCACGGCGAACAGAACACCGAGCCATTCCGGCGGTGACATGGCCCATCCCACGTCGAGAAGTCGGTTAACACCTCCGAGTTGCCCCGCTACCCAAGGAACTTCTACGCATCGCTCCGAGAAGTCGCGGGTGTCAGGCCCGCGGAGTGGAGCCAGGACTCCAGCTTGCAGGCTCGCAAGACCTGCCTTCAAGACAACTTCAGATTCTGTGTTCGAACTCGAGTTCATTTGGACCCCCTCCATATCCGTGAAGCCTCCAACCTACCGTGCATGGCACCATTGACCTATGGCGACGTTATGTCTAGGCACTGCCCAATTGGGCTCGGCTTACGGCGTGACAAATTCGCGGGGCCGATTAGGTGATGCCGATTTGGACGGGATCATTCAAATGGCTCATGTGCATGGCATAGTTTCGATAGATACGGCCCCGGCATATGGGAACTCTCAAACGAGACTCGCTCCTTATTGCCGTGATCTCGTAATCACGACCAAGGTGAAAGCCAATTCGCACTCACCCATGCTCGATCAGGTTCGTGCGAGTTTGAGCCAGCTCGGCGTCTCATCGGTGAGAACTCTGCTGATTCATGACTGGTTCATGCTCGATTCGACCCGCGCGGCAGCGGCTGCTAAGGAGCTCTCAGAAATCCGAGAACTTGGACTCGTCAGCGAAATCGGAGTTTCTGGCTACGAGCCGGCTGATATTGAGAGAGCCCTGAAAGAGTTCGACCGCCTTGATGCGGTTCAATTTCCGGCGAGTGCCCTCGACTCAAGACTCAATCAACATTCCGTTTTGGCTGATCTCAAAACGGAAGGAACTCGAATTCAGGCTCGGAGCGTATTCCTGCAGGGTCTTTTGGCCGCCGAATGCACCGTCGCACTAGGCCAGCACGCCGATGTTGTGCGCTTCCATGCAGAGTGTCGGGAGGCAGGAATTTCATCCCTGGAAGGTGCATTGGCGGTGGTCCGGGCTCTACCTTGGGTGTCGGAGATCATCGTCGGCGTGACGTCGGGACAAGAGCTCGGAGAGATTTTCTGTGCTTGGGATTCTCCTTTGCCAGAATTCATGAATTTCACGGCATCACAAGATCTCGCGCTTATTGATCCCCGAAACTGGGCATAAATAGATCGTTCTGTGAGACTTGTCTTGTGACCATTCTTGCCATCGTACAAGCCCGCATGACGTCGACCCGATTCCCAGGAAAGGTACTCTCGCCTCTTCTGGGCGAGCCGATGATACTGCGCCAGCTAGAAAGGGTTTGCCGCGCAAGACACCTAGAGAGTCTCATTATTGCCACCTCAACAGATCCGAGTGATGACCCGCTGGTTGAAGTTCTCGAAACGGCGGGCTACTCGGTTTTCCGTGGGCCCCTAGATGACGTTCTCGCCCGCTTCATTGGCGCTATCGACGACTTCCAAAGCAGGACCGGCTGCATGGTCGACGTCGTGGTCAGGTTGACAGCGGACTGCCCTTTGGCTTCCCCCGAAGTGATCGACGAGGTCATTGATGTATTCCAATCTTCAGCGGCCGACTATGTCTCGAATACGATGACACCGACCTTTCCAGATGGCCTCGATGTGGAGGTAATCAAGGTCGAAGTGCTCCGTGAAGTTGCATCGGTGGCAATCGATCCTCCTGAGCGCGAGCATGTGACACTGGGTGTGTACAGGAGAAATAGGACGTACGCGATCGGCAACTACAGCGATTCACGAAACAACTCCGATCTGCGTTGGACGGTGGACACGCCCGAGGACCTGGCCTTCGTTTCTCAAGTGTACGAAGCTCTATATCCGAATGATTGTGAATTTGAATATCAGGATGTCCTGGACTACCTCCAGAATTATCCAGAAAGAAGTAGGACTATTCGGGATGCTGCCAGGAACGCAGCACTCAAGGAAATCGACACTGGAGCCATGAATGCCTAGATGGAACGGCAACGGGTCGGCGATTCGCCACCGTTTTTGTGAGAGCACATGAGATCAGTGTTCGCGCAAGTTCGAAATCATTGGTTCCCAATCTCAGCGGGGCTCCTCTGCTTTGGATGGGCGCTTCTAGCCTGGCTGACTGTGATTCCAAATCAGGATCTGCTCGCGGACGGAATTCAGGTGCAAAGCTTGATTCACGATCCGCGCATCGTGCTCTCATTTCCGGGCCAAAAGCACGGAGGCACGCTCGAATACCCATTCAGCGTCTTGGCCGAGATGGTTTCTCCTGGCAACTATTTTCTCGAGTCATCCATTAGACCGGTTTTTGCTTTCCTGACGGGGTTCTTCGCCGCCTGTCTGTATAGGACGTATTTCGCGAGAGCCCCTCGCTGGTCCTTCCTCTTGGCTGTAGGAGTAGGACCAACAGTGCTTCAGGGGTTGGCCGGTCCGGTAGAAAATCCAGTAGGAGTTTGGTGGCTCAATGCTAACTACGACATTGCATGGCTTCTGGTAATCATTGGATTTTGGCTACTCGCCCGCGAAGTGACATCAACTTCTATGCATCGAGCTCGTGCGCCTCGGGTGTGGATGTTCATCCTCACAGGCTTGGTGGTTGGTCTTGGCTTTTATCAGCAGCCCACCTCCATCCTGCTGATTCTCCCCATGGCGGTGCTCTTTCTACTTCGTTTCCGAATAAGCCTCAGACAACTCTCGATACTTCTGCTTGGAGGCCTCATCGGAATCTTTCCCGCGATATTGAGCTACTTTCTTGCACCGATCACGACCTGGAATCCCTCTCATTTCCCTGTTTTTCGACCAGACTTGGCTTTGGCTTCTCTTGGCCTTGACGGAGTCCCGAACTACGCGATCGCGCTCCTCCCGAGCGCTCTAGGATTTGCACCTGCAACCACGATCGCAATCGCGCGTCTCCAAACCATAGTCTCAGCTCTCTTCCTTCTCTCGATGTTGATCTTTGCGCTGGTGGGAACCGTTCATGCACTTCGTCGGCGAAGCCGAGTGTCCGAGGGGACTGCTATATCGGTTTGCTGGATTGCAGTGGCCGGATCGATCGTCTTTTTCGGCATCTTTGTCGACCCGGTGTGGTTCTATTCGGCCCATCTCTCGATTGTCCTGTGGATGAGCATCGGAATACTTCCTCAACTAATCAGGGTTAAATGGATTAGCCGCGCTGCACCTGTGTGCATCTGCCTCGTGGTGGCTCTCAGCACCTTGGCACAGAACGGAACGGGGGTTGTTAACCTGAAAGAGAGATTTTCGGAAAAGCGTGAGTATCTCTCGACGTTGAATGCGTACGCCTCTGAGATGAGGAAGCTTGACAGTAGGTTTCTGTACGGTTCGTACTACGACGTACTGCCGATCGCGTATGGATCCGCTGGCTCGTTGCATCCAGTGTCAAGCACCTATAACCGATTTCCATTGCCTGACTCTGCGCTGACTGGCTTGGAAGTGGTGAAGGTTGGAATCCGAATTGATCCCACTGACGAGTGGGGGATAACAAGCCTTAGCGAGGTAAGAGAATTGTGTTCAGCTAACGCTAGATTTGTGAACGGTCAATTGGGAAGATTTCAAGTGTTCGACTGCCCAGTCTCAATACTCGGAAAACGGTAATTCGCGTGCATTCATGCGATGCGCATTTTGAACTTGGCACATTCCCCAAGTCAAGGAGGTGAATGTGAAGGGTAGTTTTCAGTTGAAACGCTTTCTTGCACCATTTTTTCTCGGCGTACTCACAACTGCTTACTTCTTTCTTCCAGCGCATTACGATCCTGAGCCCTATCACGATGGATCCCAATTTGCAGGTGCGTTAGGCCTAACGGAAGGTCTGGCAACGCACGCTGAGGTCTTCAGTGCCTACGGTTTCCTAACTACCTGGATCCAGGGTGCTGCAGTTGCCATTCTCGGACCCTCGTTGCTTTCAATCCGCATTTTGACGATTCTTACTATCCTCATTGCGGTACTTCTCACGTATTCACTCTTGAACAGTGTGCTTCGAAAGCCTTGGCTGTCAGTTCTGGCGTGCTCCGCCTGGGTTGTCATGTGGCCCGGAATCTCGGTCAATTGGGGAACCCCTCTACTGCCTTGGCCATCCCTGGTGTACTTAGATTTTCAGCTCGCCTGCGTGGTGTTGATTCTGAAGATCATTGATGGCGTTTCGCACCCGCGGATGTACCTCTTCTTTGCGGCCTTCTTTGGTTCGTTAGCGCTTCTAACCCGCATCAATTACGGCCTCTTCTTCTGCCTTTTCATGTTGTTCGCGTTGGTTGCATTTCGTCGACACATCGGATTGAATCACGAACATTTCGCTCCTGGAATTATTGGATTTCTAAGTCCTCTAATAGTTTCTGGAGTCGTACTTCTGGCCACAAGCTCCTTGCGAGACTATGTGGAACAGTCAATTACGGGACCATTGAACGGTGCAGTAAAGACTTCAGCGACTGACTTACTTTTCCTGGAAAACGCGTACCTACGTGCTTCGCTACCAATCTTCATCGCCCTGGGGTTTGTGTTATGGCTAAGCCGACGGTGGGATTGCGGAAGTCTAGTCTTTGGAGTGGTCATCGCTGCGGTTACGGGTGTCCTCACCGCGATAAGTACAACCGCGATTTTGGAATCACCTCTTCGAGACGCAATACTCACGCGACTTACGTGGGCCCCAGGACTTGACACGCAGGCGATGCAAGCATGTTTTGTGTTTGCGATTGTGACGATTGCTGCAACGCTGGGCATGATCGTGGTATTGCTAGTTCGAAAGCTTGCATCTTCTCCTCGGTTTCTGAGCAAGAAGTCTTTGCCGTGGAATGGAAGCCCGATGACCTTCTATCTTCTGCTCTTGGCTGCACTCTCGTCGCTCGTGCAACTCTTTCCTATCGCGGACCCTAACCACTTGTGGTGGGCAGTCCCGCTGCCACTCGCGTTTACCTGTTTCATATTGTGTTACTCAGCAAGTAGCCGAACCACCGCGGCAGTTGCGTGTGTTCTCTTCGCACCGATGTTGCTAATTGCCCCTTTCACCGGATTTCGGTACTACGAGGTTCCTAGGTCGGAAGCCAACTCTCCTTCGCTTGCAGGAATGTATGTAAAGACCAGCCTCGCATCCGACTTTGCAAAGGTAGACGATTTTCTTGCATCCTTGGAGCCAAGGAGCACGAAGTTCCTGTGTCACGGTGGATTGTTTGCAACATGGACGGGTGAATATTTGGCGTCGGACGCCGACTATGTTGATTATGCGTATGGGACCGACCAGAGGAGTCTGGATCTTGATCCGGACTCCGTGGTTTACTGCGAAGAGAGGGGCGCTGAAGGTGCTGCTGCAGAGTACGCTGAGACGCACGGACTCCGCGTGGTCGATGAGACAGGTCCGATTTCGTTGTCCTATTTCGCTCAGGTAAACCTGGTGCGTCTCGCTCGTTAGAAATCAACCACTTGGTGCGTTGTTATCGTGCCTTAGTCCATGTCGCGAAGATGCTGGAACCAAACGGAAGTCGAATCTGTTTCGCGAGAGCTGATTCCGTGGCGAGGATCTTGCGAAGCACTGACTGCACTAAGGGAGATGGATTGAGTTGCTTCAGCATCTGATTTCGAACTTGCGCTTCGGAGCGACGAATGCCGAGTCGATATGGCACAGTTCGAGACATAAGCGCGGCGATGGCCAGTGATCCGAACAAGAATTCACTCGTGACCTCTCTAAACCCGGTGTTGAAGGCAAGCCGCGACAGTTTGTCTCTCGTGTAGCGAAGTTCATGCCCAGCAAACTCATCCTCCTCAGACCAGAGAATCGGTAAGGCCGGCACCGTGATTAGCAGCCGACCGTGGGGAGCAAGAACCCTATGAACTTCCGCTAAGAGTGTCGCCGGTTCACGCAAGTGCTCCAGCACATCAAACAGGCCAATCGCGTTTAGGCTTCCCGTTGGGAACTTCATTTGTTCCAATGTGCCGGCGAAGGCGACTAGCCCGTTTTCCCGCATGGAGACGGTTGCCCGCAAATCAGGCTCGACACACAAGACTTCGAATCCCAACTCATTCAGTCGACTGGCATTTGCTCCAAGACCCGCTCCAATATCCCAAAGGGTTTGATCGCCACTCTCTCGAAGTGCCGTAGCGATACGCTCGGACCGGTGATCGAACCAGTACCCCGAAACGTCGCCAGCAAGAAGCACATCAAAGCCCATCTCGGGATAGGTTCCGTCGCCTCTTACTGCCGGAACCGAATTGCCCGCCAGTGTGTAAGAGAAGTCCTGCTCTGGCAGAAGCCAACCTTGCTCGCGAAGGCGATCCAACTCAGTCACAACGCTAGACTAGCCAGAGCGATTTCATTTTGCGGGAAGACATTTCAACTAGACTGTTCGCGGATAAGTGGAACTCAACTTTGGGGCCTAGTTTGAACGACAAGATGAGCGAAATGGTTGCGCGAAAAATGCCCCTGTCTGCAGGAACATCGATTGTCGTGCCTGTTTTCCAAAGTTCAACTTCTCTCGAGATCTTGAAGGAAAGAGTCGTCTCCGCACTTTGTGGCAGGAACTTCGAAGTTTTGCTAGTGGACGACGGGAGTGATGAGACGACCTGGGCGAGTGTCAAAGCGGTCGTCTCGTCAGACGCGAGGTTTCGCGGCATTAGGTTGTCTAGAAACTTCGGCCAGCACAGCGCCCTTGTAGCCGGCGTACGCGCTGCCCGATTTGAAACCACGGTCACGATTGATGATGATCTTCAAAATCCTCCTGAAGAGATCACCAAACTTCTTGAGCGACTAGATACCAGTCAAGCCGATGTCGTATATGGAGTGTCACCGCTCGTGCGTCAAAGTCTTGGACGAAGAATCGCAGGCAGGATCACTCGCCGAACGCTAAAGAGCGGTCTCGGAATTGCATCTGCGCCGCAAATGAGTTCATTTCGAGCGTTCCGGACTGAACTCCGCGAAGGATTTGCGGGTGAAATCGGAACCAATGTCTCCCTTGACGCGTTGTTGACGTGGGCGGCATCCCGCTACGACCACGTCAACGTTCGCCATGATCCTCGCGAATTTGGCTCATCCACTTACAGCATGAAAAAGCTTGTGCGATTTGCGATCGACAGCATGACTGGGTACAGCACCCTTCCGCTGCAGATAGCAAGCTTGCTGGGGCTAGCGACGGCACTCTTTGGCGTCATCGTGCTTCTCTTCGTCACACTGCGCCCCCTGATTCAGGGTGCGTCCATCCCAGGTTTTCCATTTCTAGCATCGACAGTTGCAATCTTTTCAGGGGTTCAGTTACTAACTCTAGGAGTAATTGGCGAGTATCTGGCGCGCATGCATTTTCGAATTATGAACAAACCCACGTATGTGATTTCAGAGATGGCTATCCCGAACCACCAGGCGTATCGCCAGGATTGCACGGATGTGTAGTTTCAGATGATTCCCTTCAATCGTGCTCAACTCTTCGGCGCAGAACTTGCCCACATGCAGAGAGCGCTCGCGAATGGCCATATTTCAGGAGGAGGTCCGTTCAATGAGATGGCGGAAGACATTCTGGGCACCTACATGCGGGGGTCACGGGCACTTCTAACAACTTCATGCACTCATGCCCTTGAGTTGGCCAGTCGTGTTTTGGAGTTGGGGAAAGGTGACGAGGTGATTGTTCCGGCATTCACTTTCGTCTCCACGGCATCTGCCTTCGCACTCAGCGGAGCTACGCCCGTCTTCGCCGATGTTTCAGACCGGACATTAGGACTCACCCTTGACGCCATTAAGGGGTCTTTTACGCCGAGAACTAGGGCCGTTTGTGTCGTTCATTACGCGGGCGTACCAACGGAGCTTGAAGAGATAAGTGCATGGTGCCAAGACCAGGGAGTCACCCTTATCGAAGACAATGCGCATGGACTCGGATCGACTCTTAACGGACGACCGCTAGGAACCTTCGGGAGTCTCTCCACGTTGAGTTTCCATGAGACAAAAAACATCACGTGCGGCGAGGGTGGCGCGTTGGTCGTAAACCACAAACCATTGATTCCCCAGGCTGAGATCCTTCGCGAGAAGGGTACTGACCGAAGCCAGTTCATCCGCGGCCAAATAGATAAGTACACCTGGCAAGCCGCGGGGTCTAGTTGGGTGCTATCAGACATGCTTGCCGCTTTCTTGGTCGGTCAACTTGAGATGTTCGAAGACATTCAAATGACTCGAAAGTCGATATGGAATTTTTACGAAGCTAGTCTGGGCACGTGGGCTCAAGAGAACGGAGTGCGTACGCCGACGGTGCCTGATCAGGTTGATCACTCAGCTCACATGTATTTCCTGAGACTCCCTGATCACGAATCGCGGTCTCGATTTATCGATCACATGTCTTCGCGTGGGGTCATGACGGTGTTTCACTACCAGGCACTGAATGCGTCGCCGATGGGGATCAAGCTTGGAGGGATTTCGGGCTCATGCCCGGTGGCCGAAGAACTGAGCGGGACCCTGGTACGGCTGCCGCTGTTCGCGACATTGACACCATTTGAGCAGCAGAGTGTGGTGCATGCCGCCATTGATTTCAAGGTCTAATTCGACATGAATTTGGCAGATTACATCGCCGCCGAGAATCACTCGGTTGAGGCTGCTCGGGCTGATGAATTCGCGAGCAACCCGGAAATCGGGATTCGAATGATTCGAATCTCGGAGTGGATTCTTAAGGAACCTGACCTTCTAGAAATTTTCGTCACTTGGCGCCGACACTCTCGAGAAAAGTTCTTTGCTCGATTTGCTGAATCTAGACCAAGCATGGAGAGATACCTGAGGGGAGTATGCCAAGATCCATTTCGCGTTCTCTTCCTGATTGAGGACCAGAACCTGCTGCCTTTAGGGCACATCGGGCTAAAGGCTTTGGACTCCAGTACCCCTGAGATTGATGCCGTGATGGTGAATCCGAATGCTCGGGCAAAAGGAGTTATGTCTTGGGCTCTAGAGCAATGCGTTCTAAGCCTAGGGTCGCTTGCGCATGTGTCCAATGTGAAGCTTGACGTACTTTCAAACAATGAACAAGCCATCTCCTTGTACCGCAAATGTGGATTTGTACACGCCTCCAGTCGGAGTCTGCGGTTAGTCCAAGGTGAGGGTTTCGAAGTTCTCACGCCCTGCGATCCAGAGGACAGCGACATCAGTATCCGAGCCGTGACAATGACGAGGGAGTTAGAACATGCTTCCAAGCAGGTCGTCGATTGATTCCGGTTGTCTCCGTTGTGAGAAATGCGGAGCGCTCCGAGCTAGACGGCCTACAGGGCCTTTTCCGAAAGCGCCAATTTAGCTGGAAATCTCTCTAGGCGACGAATCCCGCCTTCATCTCCAGACGAGGTCGTCAAGGCATCACCCATTCTTCGGCACTCGCCACCTGTAGAATTGACGATGATGTCAGTTGTTGGGAATCTCGAGCGCGTCGCCAAGAGCCGACGTTGGCCTCGAGCGACACTTCCACTTGTCGTGGCGACCTTCTCCGCCATCTTTCTCGTTGCCAATGGCGTGACAATTCGGACTGTGGTTGGCGTCATGCTGGCCGTGAGTTTCCAGGCCCTTGGCGGTGCACTCGTCTGGCGAAAGCTTCGGCCTTCGGCTGACCTCCTCGAGAGTTCCGGGATGGGCATCGCCCTGGGCACCGGGCTCTCCGTGATCTCGGGGCTGCTCATTCGCGTTCTCTTCGATGCCGCATGGGGCTGGCTGGTTCCATCCGTGGCGGTGTTGATCTCATGGCTCGCAGGTCGGCTGAGGGCGAAGCGTGCTTCCCGTGCCTCGCGAACGCCGACTCTCGACAGGGCAACTCTGATCGCGCTCGTCGTCGGAGCCGTGGTCGGAGTGACCTCCCTGGTCGGGAATATCCGGCACTACCCGCTCGTGTGGCGGGGAACTTGGAGCGGGTATCACACGGACATGCCGTTCTTCGAAGCGTTGTCGACCTCCCTCGCCAAGTTCGGCCCCCTTGACAGCATCTTTCTTCCGGGCGCAGAAGTCAGATACCACTGGCTCGTCTACGCATGGTCAGGGCAGGTGAGCCAGGCTGTCGGAGCCGAGGGCTTCGTCATGCTCACCCGAGGGCTGCAAGTTACCGCGGTTCTTGCGAGCTCCCTGTTGGTCGTCTCGTGGACGAGACGCCTCACCCGACGAATGCTCACTCCCACCCTCGCGGTATTGCTTCTGCTCACCGGTGGATACATCGGTGTCACCTACGGGGGCATCCTCAATTTCGATTCCCCATCGCAGTCCATGGGTGTCGCATGGCTCCTGGCTGCCTCATTGGCCTTGATGGAATTCGTCCGATCCTCCGAAGAGAGATCGCGGCGGGCGCAGGTGGCATGGTTGAGCGTGATCGCCGCCCTCGGATTCATAACCACTGGCGGAAAGATCAGCGCGGCAGCACCGTTACTTGTCGGTGCGGTATTGATGACCGGCTTCGGCTTGCTCATGCGTGCCGATTGGCGGCGGCGTGCCCTCCAGGGCACCGTGGCGCTCTGTTGCGGCTCACTGCTTGCCTACGTGCTGATCATCTCGGGAGCGAATGGCGGGGGCGGACTCGCGCTTGGCGCTCTCATCGATCGCACGTCGAGTCAGCAGGGCATTAACCCGATCGAGGGCACCCTGGGCATCATTCTTGGCACGTGCATCCTCGTGCTGGCCGTCGCGATGCGCTGGTCAGGACTCTTTTGGCTCGCAACGCGAGGTGAGAGTCGCAGCCGCCCCGATGTGATCTTCGCCCTCGGCATGGCGGTGACAGGCCTTGGCGCGATCATCCTGTTCAACGGATTCAATGAGATTTGGTTCGCAGCAGCGGCGAGCGCGCCGCTGGCGGTATTCACGGCAGAGGGCTTCGAGTCGGCCCTTGACCGACTGACGGAGGTTGGTCGCAGATCGCTCCGAAGCGTGCTGGTCGCAGCGATCGTGGCGGCAGTCGTGATCTTCGCGATCGTATGGATCGTGTGGGCCACCGGACCTTCGGGTGGCAGTTACTGGCGCGGCACCTGGCGGTGGTCGGGTCCGATCGTCGCCTTTCTGCTCGGAATCGCCGCAGGGTGGACGATCTCCCGATTCGCGGGTTCTCCGTACTCACGAACAAGGGTGCTGGCCGCAACGACGCTTGTTCTCGTCCTCGTCGCCCTGCCGAGCCGATTGCTCGGTATCGGCACGGGTCAGGTGGGCGTACCCGCTGGATTGAGACCCGATCTCTTCAGCATGGGAATCGCCCCGACTGTTCGTGGCCATGACGAGCTGTTGATCAGCGACATCCCCTGGGGCTACATGGAAGCCGCAGCATGGCTTCGTGGTCACGCGAGTGCAACTGATGTCGTGGCCACGAATCTGACGTTTGGCCCGCTAATTCCTGCGATTACCGGCCTTCAGACCTTCGTCTCGGGAATCCAGTACCAAGCGCCCTACGGTCGGCCTGCGGCAGCGGCAGAGGTGCTCAAGCGCGACGATGAGATCTGGAAATTCGTCAATTCCCCTTCAGCCGAGACGCTCGCTCCGTTGTGCGCCTCGGGGGTGACGTGGATTTGGGTCAACCCAGAGGCCGCCTCTCTGACCTCATGGCTGCCGTATGCCACTGTCGCATTCACGAACGCTGACGCGACGATTCTGGGCCTCGCCCCCGAGAACTGCCCAGCCAGTTGATTGCCTCGACCCCTAATTCATGACACGCGTTGCTGCTGAGTGAGACTGAATCGACTTCCAGAGCACGACCGCCAGGCCGGGAGCGATGAGCAGCAGCATGAGGTCAGAGAGGTACTCAGCGGCACCAATGAAGGTGGAGTAGCTGAGGAGCATCTGCAGCAGGACTGCAATCGCTGCGAGACGCGCGAGTGAGGTGCCTACGCGGGCCAGACCAGAAATAAGTGGGATAAGAGTGATGAGGCGGTAGTCGAAGCTCGGGCCGATCATGTAGGCGACCAGGAACGAGCCGCCACCGGCCAGCACCATCGCTGTCGCCACCAAATTGGCAGAGAGTTGATCCGCAAGAGTCGACAGTCGCAAGTGATCGCGCTTTCCTCGGCTGACCATCAACATCGCGATGGTGACCGCGGCGAAGAATCCGATGCCCAGCGCCTTCGCGAGCGCAGCCTGCCCCGGCAGCCCGGCATGGTTCAGTGCGAGAAGTGGAAGGACGGCGGAGCCGAATGAGGCGCCGTCGAGGGCCGGGGTCCGGGTGTAGATGATCGGTAGGTCACGCACGACGAGGAGAAGACCGACGGTGGTAGTGATTGCGTAGGTGATGAGTGTCGAAGTCTTGCGACGGGTCGCCGTCAGGAGCATCAAGATACTGCCGACTGGGAATAACTTCAAGAAGGTTGCGAGGCCGAGCACGACGGCAGAAGACCGCTGCCGACTCGTCACGAAGAGCAGAATCGAGACCGCGGTGAGCGTGAAGATCACGAGATCAATATTCCCGCGTTCGAAGGCCAGGAGAACGGGTGGTGAAACAGCGGCTAGGGACATGAGGAGTGTCGGGAACCACGAATTTCCGCTTGTCAGGCTTAGGAAGGTCAGTGCGCTCACGGCGAGTGCAAAGAGAATGATGAAGAAGAAAGCAACAGCGGAAGCCGAATCCGCGGTGATGCCGAGAATCGCGAAGAGCCTTGCCCAGAGCGAGGGGTAGTTGTAGATCGCCATGCCCGGATTGCACGCGGTGCTAGCGGTTGACCAATCCGACTCGTGCTGGGCGCACTCGGAGGCCAGGAGGATCACCCTCAGATCACCGAAATGCGCGCCGGTGGTGGGAACTCCAAGGCTCGTCCATAGCGCCGAGCGCACGAGAATCGCACCTAGAGCGAGGGCGAGGACTCCGGGAATGGCGGCCAGCCCTACGCGTCGAGCGTGAATCTCCATCTGCCTGTCTCCCCCGTAGCCCGCTCGGAAATATATCGGCCTGACATGATTCGGGAGTGCGACGCACTTGGAAGCTTCCGGTGCTCCTTCTGGGAGTGTGGGTGCTCACGCGCGCACTGAGCGTGCTCTCCTTGGTGAAGCTGCCCTGGGTGCCCTTCGACGTGGTGATCTACTCGCAGTGGGCTGACGGCCTGCGAGCCGGTTCCTTCCCCATGGGAGATGAGCGCTGGCAGTACCCGGATTTCATGGCCGTCGTGCTTCTGGTCCCGAGTTACTTGCATGTCTCTTACATCACTAGTTTCGTGGCAATCTCACTTTGCGCGGATCTGGCGATCATGCTCGCCGTAATTGCGGCCTGGCGCAGGAGGAATGGCCAGGTGATGGGCCCATGGGTCTGGGCTCTTGCCGGAATCTGGATCGGCTCAGTGCTTCTCGTGCGCCTTGACCTCTTCGTGACGCTCTTCGCTGTGCTGGCTCTGGTGACGATGGGCCGGCCGGTGCTCTCCGCGGCCTTCTCGGCCCTCGGTACGGGGCTGAAGGTGTGGCCTGCGGTGGGCCTTCTAGGGCTCCGCAGAGGTCGGCTGCTCCGCGCATTCGGCATGTTCGTCGGCGTGCTCGTGCTCGCAGAGCTCCTGGTTCGGCTCATGCTTCCGTCGGGGGATTCATTCCTGGGTGCCCAGGCTGGTAGAGGCCTGCATGCGGAGTCGCTCGGGGTCTTCCCCTATCTGATTCGCGGCATCGGGGGGTATCCGCCGACCTTCAGCGAGACTCACGGCACCCTCGAGCTGGTGAGCCCCTGGGCCAGCACCATCGGCCTCCTTCTCACATTGGTAGGCCTGTTTGTCATTGCCGTGCTTGCCTGGCTGAACTGGTCAGGCCGGCTTGCCGGACTACTGCCCGCCGACCTCGTGACGATCTGTGTCTTGGTACTCGTCGTGACGGGACGGGTCTTCTCGCCGCAGTTCTACATCTGGCTCGCCGGCCTGTGCGCAGTCGCCCTCATCAATCGACGAACCATCCTGCGCCTGCCAACGCTGCTCATCATCGCCTCTGCGGTGTGCGCGATGTACGTATACCCCTTTGACAATGGCTGGCGCGTTGGCGAGACAGATGCGCTGATTGCGCAACTAATCAGGCTCGTGCTCGTCGTAGCGGCGCTCATCGTTGCCCTTGCTCGGGTGAATCGAATCCGAGTCTCAGCCCCGACTGGAGCGCGTTAGGCGATCCACTGCGCATTCACGTACTTGATGGTGATGAAGGCGAGTGCCGGAATGGCGATGGCGAAGTAAGTCCACTTGAACCATCGATGCTTCGTAGCCCAGAGTCCCACGATGATCCAGATAGGGAAGAGGATCAAGGTGGCACGCGGAGTCGACTGGAAGAACTCTCCTGTCATGAATGACCAGAGAGTCAAGAATACGTAAGCGGTCTCCGCCCACCAGCGCTTGAACAGCAGCACGACGCCAAGCCCCAGGGCGATGAAGGTATTCGCGAACTCGGCAACAAATCTCGATGCCGAGAAGCCGGTCGATCCCGCGTCCATGGCCATGCGGATCGTGTTGATCGACGAAGTCACCGGGTCAGTGAATTGCCGGTTCCAGGTCTGTGTCTGGATATCGAACCAGTGCGTCCAACTGCCGGTGATCGCGTGCAGATAGGCGAAGTAGCCGAACACCACGAGGAAGGGGAGAAGCAGTGCGAGACCCTTGAGCCATGGCCTGTTCTTCGTGAGCAGGAACATCAGGATCAGCGCTACGCCGAGGAAGAGCGCATTGCTGCGTGTCGTCGCAGCGAATCCGGCGAGGATGCCGGCGGTGATCCACTTACCTCGGCGGGCGTAGAGCCAGGCCCAGAATGAGAACGCCGCGAAGAGCGCCTCGGTGTAAGGAGCGAAGAGGAACACGGCCATCGGGGCGAACATCCAGATCGCCACGGTGAGGTCGCCCTTGGCTCCGAAGCTCTCTGCCAGTCGAGCCAGTGCGAAGCCGGCGAAGAGGGAGGCGATCAGGGAGACGAGGAGCCCCGATGCGCTGGCGGATAGCCCGACATGCGCGCCAACCCACATCAGGCCGGGCAGGGCGGGGAAGAAGGCGGTGTTGTACGTGCATCGATCAGAGCCGAGATAGCCATACTGCGCCACGCTTTCGTAGCAGTAGGTATCGAACTGGTGCCATGAGGTCGTGAATCCGGCGAGGGGCCCCAGAGCACTCACGGTTGCAGCGGCAGCCAGCAAGCCGAAGATCGCGATGTAGACGTGTGATCCGAGCCAGACGAGCGCGATATTGCGCGCACTGGATCTCTGCTGTGTCACAACCCCGGCGGTGAGCTGGCTCAATTCGATTCCCCTCGTGCCTCATGGTCCTGGGAAGGCCCTGCTGAGACTGATTCAGCAGACGCGGGAGCGCGCGAGCGCACTCCTGCCTTTGCCTAGATCGTATTGTTGGCTCGTGAGATACCTGGTAACCGGACACACGGGATTCAAGGGAGCCTGGCTCGCCATGCTCCTGAATCGTGCCGGTCACGAGGTGGTCGGAATCGCCCTTGACCCGGTACCCGGGTCACTCTTCGAGCAGGCACATGTGGGTGAACTGTTTGCTGCTGATGTGCGCTGCGATATTCGCGATGCGGCGACCACTCGGACTGCGATCAGGGATCTCTCACCGGATGTCGTCATCCACATGGCCGCTCAGCCGCTCGTGCGTGCGTCCTACTCCGATCCCCGTTGGACCATGGAGACCAACGTCATGGGCACGCTCTCAGTGCTCGAGGGTGTATCTGAGACGCCGTCAGTTAAGGGGCTCGTGGCCGTCACGACAGACAAGGTCTATCGAAACGTGGGCCAGGTTGAGGGCTATGTCGAAAGCGATGCTCTCGGAGGCCAAGATCCGTACTCGGCTTCCAAGGCCATGTCGGACATCCTGATCACCTCCTGGACTGACTCCTTCGGGCCCTGCCCGACCACCATCGCTCGCGCGGGCAACGTGATCGGCGGCGGTGACGTGTCGGCTGATCGCCTCTTCCCGGATCTCATCGATTCGTTCGCGGCAGGGCGTCCCGCGAAACTCCGCTACCCCGAGGCCGTGAGGCCCTGGCAGCACGTATTGGACTGCTTGGCAGGTTATGTGGCGCTTGCCGAGGCTACCGTTGCAGGGAACGCGACGGGGGCCTGGAATTTCGGCCCCGACCCCGATGCCTTTCGCACCGTGGGCGAAGCGGCCACGGTCGCTGCTGCCTACTGGGGCGAAGGTGCATCTTGGACTTCGCAGCCTGGCAAGCATCTTCATGAAGCCGCGATGCTCACCCTGGATTCCTCCCGTGCCCACCGATGGCTGCACTGGCACGATGCACTTGATTTCGACTCCGCGGTTCGCTGGACGATTGAATGGGCAAGGCAGGTGCGCGCCGGCGGCTCGGCCCGGAATGTCTGTTTCGAGCAGATCGATGCACACGCGGCGCGTGGTCGTTGACCGGCCTGGGATTCCGGGCCGCAGCTTCGCGCAGGCATGAACTTTCCTGATTCACTTTGATCAAACTTCAAGACAGTTGGGGACGGAAGCAATGGAGCATCACGAAATTCATCAATCTGCAGGGTTCGTGAAGGAGTCCGAGCGTTTCGTCTCCACTCATCTCGGGGATTACCCCAGCGCCCCTGCATGGCTGCTGGATCCCCCTGCACTGGCCGTTTCCTCGATCTCCTCCGTTCTCGACGTGGGATGCGGGCCCGCCACCTTCTTGCAGAGTGTGGTGAACCATTTCGGAGCAAACACAGGCGCGGGAGTGGAGCCCTCGCCCGAGGCCGTCAGGCTGCTCGACGAGCACTACGCGGGTGATCCTCGACTGAGCTTCCACTCAGGTCTTGCGCACTCCCTCCCGTTCGAGACCGACCAGTTCGATCTCGTCGTCTGCTGGTCTGTGCTGCACTGGGTCGGCAGGAATGAGTACTTGCAGGCCGTAGGCGAGCTGATTCGAGTCACTGGCAAGCATCTCGTGATCATGGACTTCGTCGCCGGCGAGGACTACCGCGTGGAGTATCACCACGATTCCCGCTTCTTCACCTACAAGATGGATTTCACGCGACCGGTGCTGGCCAGCGGCGTCATGAGCCTGGTCGCGGATCGCCGGTGGTGGGAGGGCGCAGACGGAGTCTCACCCGAAATCCTCGATCCGAGCAGGCTGACCCCCTTCGCCGCGAATCCGCTGAGCTACGTAGCGCGTCGGGCATGCGTCTTCGACAAGGACTACGAGACGCTGCCTCTGTTGACTGCGGGAGACTTCGCCGGCTGATTCGGCACCGTTTCTCACGCTGTCCGTGAGTCTCAGTAGGCTGATTACGTGAAGGCGGTGCTGCTGGCGGGCGGACTCGGTACGCGCATGCGCGAGGAGACTGAGTACCGGCCCAAGCCGATGGTCGAGATCGGCGGGCAGCCGATTCTGTGGCACATCATGCGCAACCTCGCGCGCCACGAAATCAAGGATTTCGTGATTGCCTCGGGATACAAGAGCGAAGTCATCGACTCGTACTTCCTTGACCATGCCGAATGGGAGCAGATCCCCAATCCCGATGGCGCAGCTCTTCGCTTTCAGGGCACAGGTGAGCAGGGCGACTGGCAGGTCACCGTGGCGTTCACAGGCGATACGACGGGTACTGGGGGGAGAGTGTTCCGCTGTTCGGAGTACCTCGGAAGTGAGCCGTTCTTCGTCACCTATGGCGATGGTCTTGCTGACGTGAACGTGTCGGAACTTGTTGACTTTCACTCGGCTGGTAACTCGCTTGCAACCCTCACCGCGGTTCAGCCCACGAGCCGCTTTGGCCTCATGGATATCGATGGCTCGGGGCGGGTGACGCATTTCCGCGAAAAGCCGAAGATGAAGGACTGGGTAAGCATCGGGTACTTCATCTTCGAGCCGGAGGTGCTCGGATATCTCAATGACGATGGAGGGCTTGAGGAAGACGGCCTCACTCGTCTCGCCGCCGGTCAGCAGCTCAATGCCTTCCGCCATGAGGGCTTCTGGCAGCCGATGGATACCTTCCGCGAGTACATGATGCTCTCCGAGCTCTGGGATTCCGGAGCGGCTCCGTGGAAGACGTGGTGACGCGATGCAGGTGACCTGGACCGAACTGGCCGTTCCCGGGCTGCTGCTGTCGGGCGGTGCATCCGTAGTCGATCAACGCGGGGCATTCACCAAGGTGCTCTCGGGTGATGATCCGGTTCTCGGGAGTTTCGAAGGCAACGAACTCTACTGGACTCGCTCTGCGGCCGGAGTCGTGCGCGGCCTTCACTTTCAGTTGCCACCTGAGGCGACTCGCAAGCTGGTCTACGTGGTTAACGGGGCCATTCGCGATTTCATCGTCGATCTCCGGGTCGGCAGCCCGACGGAACGGCAGCTCTTCGAGATCGAGCTGAATCCGTCAGTCGGCGGCCTGCTCGTTCCTGTGGGATGCGCACATGCCTATGAGGCGCTGGAAGACGACACCATCGTCTGCTACGCGCAGGACATTCCGTTCGGTGATCCCGCAACCTATGCGGGGATCCTGTGCACGTCGGCAGGAATCGTGCCGCGGGCGGCCGCTCCGATCGTGATGCCGCGTGATCTCGAGTTCCCGGAACTCGCCGATTTCAAGTCGCCGTTCGTCTTCGGCTAGGGAGCGACGTTCGCGCGAAAGCGCCAGTCCTCCTGGGGCAGTGAGCCGCGCTTTGTCAGAACCTTGAGGTAGCCCAGGGCGACTTTCGCTGCCGCGCGCGACGACGGAATCGCGGCGCCGGGATGGTGCGCGACATAGTTGGCGAGCCAAGCGGCCATGTGACGATCATCCTTGCGAGCGACTTTGGCGTACTTCGTGCGATCTGAGACCTTGCACGTGTACGTAATGATCACCGGCTCCGTGAATTCCTGAACTACGAGGTTCCGGGGCGCGGCAGCCGTGGCCATCTCGATGCGCATGCCCCCAGGCTTCGCGATGGGGAACTGACGCAGTTGTTGGAAACTGCCGAGCTGGGTGATGCAACCGCTCATGTTGATGTAAGTGGGTTGCTCGAGCTGCTGGGCGATCCACTCGCCCACGGGCAGCCGCAGCGGGCCATTCAGCGGGAAGCTCGTCCACGATTCGACCTCGGTGTCACGCGGGCCGTCATAGAGACTGTCGGGCTCGTCGTATCGCATACCCCAGGGGCCGAGGTAGATCGTGCCGTGCTCTAGAGGCCAATTGCCGTGATCGTCGATGAGATTCGCGATGCCGCTCGGCTTGATCTCGTCGTCATGGGCGAACCAGTAGACCCAGTCATCAGCCTTCAGGCCGGTGGACTCAAGATAGTCGAGCCAGAAATACTGGTGGGCCATCCAGGGCAGCTCGATGCCGGACTGGATGACCTCGATCTTCGTGTCGCCATGTGCTCGG
>JBJSWO010000043.1:0-10988 GCA_046085905.1 Actinomycetes bacterium
AGGCGCTCGCCGGCATCCTCGATGGCACGGTCACGAGCTGGACAGACCCGCTGATCGTCGATGCGAATCCCGGTATCGACTTTGCCGGCATTCCTGACATCACCGTCATGTCGCTCGAGGGCGGAAGCGGCGCAGTCAATGCCATGACCGCCTACCTCGCCAAGACGGCGGCCGAGAACTGGAGTGCGGGCATCACCAACACGCTCGAGATCGGCACGAAGTTCGCGACGACTGCTGACCTGATGGCCGAGCTCACGATCACCGACGGAGCAGTCGCCGTGCTTCCCGCCATTCAGGCATTGAACTCCGCGCTGCCGATGGCCAGCGCTGACATCAATGGCACGACGATCAGCGTCGATGACACGCAACTGCTCAAGGTGGGCATCGGTGCCATCACTGTCACCACTGATGCGGCCGGCAACATGATCGCGACTCCCGCTGTCGGTGGCACGCCCGTTCCCGAGAGCTTCGATGCTGCTGCAGCGAAGATCGTCCTGGCCGAAGGGCAGGAGATGATCGGCTGGCCGATCCTCGGCATCGCTCACATGATGGTGTGCGATGACGGCACTGATCCACTGCCTCTCTCGAGTGCGCAGTACCTCGTGCGCCTGGCCGGCCAGGGCTCCCTCGAGACCTTTGGTCTCACCCCGCTGCCCGAGCCCATCCGCGTGCAGACCTTCGTGCCACTCAAGGTCACGGCCGCCGCTCCCAGCGCGTCCTGAACGTCCTCGACTACTCCGGCAGCGCCAGGTACCTCGCGAGTGCCTCGCGCACGATCGTGCTGGTGTTCAGGCCGGTCTCAGCGATGTGAGCCTGCAGCGCTTTGTATGCCCGTGGATCAAGGCGCACTTGAATCGCTGGTGAGGTGCCTTGCCCCAAAGAAGGTCGCCCAGGGCGGACGGGTCGAAGGCGATCGAGGGGGTATCCGCGCTCGGCTTCGTCAGCAAGCTTTTCGATATCGGCAGCGGTGAGGGGAATGCCACCTGATGTCATTACGATCTTCGTGTCGCGAGACTCACCCACGTCGGTCTCCTTTTAGTAGTCGTTCGTATTGCTTGCGCGCTCTCATCGCGTGAATGGCCACGTGACATCCGTCGCGATCGTTAGTCATAGTCACCACTTCGAGGAGGTTCCCGGCGAAGTCCGGACCAAGCCGAAGCCTGCGGTAGGGAGGGTCAGGATCGATGTGCTCCTCATGGAGCGCGAACTCGATCGCATGAATGACCTCCTCCGTGGTGATGCCATGACGCAATGCGCTGGGTCCGACAGCGAACCAACTCGCCCTAATAGTGTAGTACATAAATACCGTGTGTGCCAGAGCTCAAGGAGACGTCCATGCGGGGACGCTAGGAACGCGGAGGTGCTCCGGCGAGAGACGCTCGGATGTTGTGGACACACAGGCAGATCGAGATTCCTGTGGACAGGCGCAATCCAAGTTCGTCTCGTCAGGACCAGGACGGTCGGTCAGCCGCTCTGAACGAGGGCCGTAGTCTTGCCCCGTGGCCGCCGTCGACGTATCCGAGACCATTGCCGCCCTCGAGACCACGATGGGCAGCATCGAGAACGTCCTCGATCTGCCCGATATGCGCAAGCGGGCCTCCGCCCTCGAGGAAGAGGCGTCCGCACCCGATCTGTGGGACGACCAGGCCAAGGCCCAGGCCGTCACGAGCAAGCTCTCCTTCCTCCAGGGCGAGATCCGCAAGGCCGAGGCCCTGCGCAGCCGCCTCGACGACCTGCCGATCCTCTTCGAGCTGGCCGAGGCCGAGGGTGATGAGTCGGCAATGAACGAGGCGCTGAAGGAGGTCGACGATCTGCAGAAGGCAATCAGCGATCTCGAGGTGCGCACGCTGCTGTCGGGGGAGTACGACGCACGCGAGGCACTCGTCACCATTCGTTCGGAAGCCGGCGGCGTCGATGCTGCCGACTGGGCCGAGATGCTGCTGCGCATGTAGACGCGCTATTGCGAGCGTCATAACTGGCCGGTCGAGGTTTATGAAACGTCATACGCAGAAGAGGCCGGCATCAAGTCGGCGACCTTCGCAGTGAAGGCGCCGTATGCATACGGCACTCTTTCGGTCGAGCAGGGCACCCATCGCCTGGTACGCATCTCGCCGTTCGACAACCAGGGTCGTCGCCAGACCTCCTTCGCCGGAGTCGAGGTCATTCCCGTTCTGGCGCAGACCGAGAGCGTCGACATTCCCGAGGACGATCTGCGCGTCGACGTGTACCGCTCGAGCGGCCCGGGCGGCCAGGGCGTCAATACGACCGACTCTGCCGTGCGCCTCACGCATATTCCGACCGGCATCGTCGTCTCGTGCCAGAACGAGCGCTCGCAGTTGCAGAACCGTGCGACTGCCATGGTCGTGCTGCAGGCAAAGCTGCTCGAGCGCCGTCGTCAGGAGGAGCAGGCCAAGATCGATGCCCTCAAGGGCGACAACTCCGGCTCATGGGGCAACCAGATGCGCTCCTACGTGCTGCATCCGTACCAGATGGTCAAGGACCTCCGAACTGAGTACGAAACGGGCAATACGACCGCGGTTCTCGATGGCGAGATCGACGAGTTCATCGAGGCCGGAGTTCGCTGGCGGATCCAGGGGTCGCGGGGCTAGTCGGCCCCGATCAGCGCGCGTCGACCGAACCAGCGTCTCGGGGGCTGCGGAGACGGATAAAGTGAGGCCCCATCAGGGCGGGGGCCACCTTGGCGTCAGTGCGCTGCGACAGGGAAGGGTGCACAAAGAATGAGGTTCCCCGGAAAAGTCTCACTCTTCCTGGCTGCGGTTCTCGCACTGATGCTCGTCACGCCGGCTGCAGCGAATGCCTGCACGCGAATCCTCTGGAACGACAATGGCGTAGCAGTCCTGACCAGCCGGAGCGCGGATTGGGGTAGCCCGACTCAGCCCGTTCTCGTCGCGCTGCCACGCGGGATGACCCGCGACGGCGGCGAATTCGCCGGGAAGCAGCAGATTCCGGTGAACCCGGCGAAGTGGACTTCGCGCTACGGGAGTGTTTCCGTCTCGAACTTCAGGTCAGCGGTCTTCGACGGCATGAACGAGCGCGGACTCTCGGCACACGGCCTGTGGTTGTACGCCTCCGACTACGGCCCCCGCGATCCTTCGCGGCAGGGCATTCGAACGACCCTATGGACGCAATACCTCCTCGACAATGCCTCGACAGTGTCCGAGGCCATCGAGCTGCAGTCGACCATTCAGCCCGTTCTGGTCCCGATTACTACTCCCGATGGTTCTGCCGTGCCCATCCCGGTGTCGATCGCGGTAGAGGATGCCTCGGGCGACTCCGCGATCATGCAGTACATCGGAGGGCAGTTAGTCGTGCACCACGATCGCGCATTCCGCGTCCTCGCCAACGACCCTTCGTTCACGGACTCGCAAGCAGCGCTGAGCAAGTACGACTTCACTAACGCGACCCGGGATGTCCCGCTCCCTGGAAATTCCAATTCGATGGACCGTTTCATCCGAGCGAACTTCTACATTGATTTCCTGCGCAAGACCTCGCCCAAGAGTCGGACCGGCGCTGTGGCCTCGCTGCTTTCCGTGGCTCGGAATGTCTCACCGCCGATCGGAGCTCCCTATGCAGTTCCGGGCGCTACGACATCAACCGACTGGCGCACGGTCTCGGACGCGACTAACCGTGTCTTCTACTTCGAGTCGACTCGCGGCCTGTCCGTTCTGCGGACGGATCTGAAGGCACTGGATCTGCGCGCGAAGGCCCCACTTCGCACCCTTGACCCTCTGGAACCCGGTTTGCACGGAAATGTGACCGGCGATTATCGCCCTGCTAAGTCGGCGCCCTTCTACGGGATGTGAGGGTGGCAGGCCGCGCGCTGGCATCAACTCGGAGGCTGGGTTCGGCTGGTCGGCCGCGCCCCTCGGCTTAGACTGACAGCGTGATCCTTTTCGACAACGTCTCCAAGGTCTACCCGAATCAGACTCGGCCGGCCCTGGACGAAGTCTCCCTCGAGATCGAGAAGGGTGAGTTCGTCTTCCTCGTCGGCCCCTCGGGCTCGGGCAAGTCGACCTTCCTGCGCCTGGTGCTCCGCGAGGAGCGCCCCACGACCGGCCAGGTCTGGGTTGCGGGCAAGGATCTCGGCCGCCTGTCGAACTGGAAGATCCCGCAGTTGCGCCGCCAGATCGGCACCGTGTTCCAGGATTTCCGCCTGCTGCCGAACAAGACCGTCGCCGAGAACGTCGCCTTCGCTCTCGAGGTCATCGGCAAGCCCTCGTCACACATCAAGAAGGTCGTTCCCGAAGTTCTCGAGGTTGTCGGCCTCGAAGGCAAGGAAGGACGTCGCCCCGATGAGCTGTCCGGCGGCGAGCAGCAGCGCGTGGCTATTGCGCGCGCGTTCGTCAACCGCCCAATGCTGCTGATCGCCGACGAGCCCACGGGCAACCTCGACCCCGGCACATCCATCGGCATCATGAAGCTTCTCGATCGCATTAATCGCCTCGGCACCACTGTCGTGATGTCGACCCACGATGCGAGCATCGTCGACCAGATGCGTCGCCGAGTCATCGAGCTCGAGGGCGGCCATCTCGTGCGCGACCAGGCCCGCGGCGTCTACGGATACGCCCAATGAGAGCAACGTTTGTCGCGAGCGAGGTCAGCAGTGGTCTTCGCCGCAACCTGACCATGACCCTCGCGGTCATCATCACCGTTGCCGTCTCGCTCGGCTTGTTCGGCGCGAGCCTGCTCGTCCGTTCGCAGGTGTCGACCATGAAGGACTTCTGGTACGACAAGGTTGAGGTGTCGATCTTCCTCTGCGGCAAGGGCAGCGATACGCCGTCGTGCGCCGGCGGCGCAGTCACCAAGGAGCAGCGCGATCAGATCAAGGCCGATCTCGAGTCGCTTCGCCCGTTGGTGCAGGAGGTCTACTACGAGTCGTCGGCCGAGGCGTATGACCGCTTCAAGGAGCAGTTCAAGAACTCGCCGATCGCTGACAATGTCACGAAGGACGCCCTTCCCGAGTCCTTCCGCGTGAAGCTCTCCGACCCGACGAAGTACGACGTTGTCGCTTCGGCGTTCGCCGGCCGCCCCGGCATCGAGCAGGTCAATGACCAGCGGCAGATCCTCGACAAGTTCTTCCGACTGCTCGGCGGCCTGCAGGCCATCGCTCTCGCAATCGCGATCTTGATGCTTGTCGTCACGGTGCTCCTCATCGTCAACACCATGCGCGTCGCGGCCTTCAGTCGTCGCCGCGAGACCGGCATCATGCGCCTGGTCGGTGCCTCGAACTTCTACATCCAGCTGCCGTTCCTGCTCGAGGCGGCATTCGCCGCCGGCGTGGGCGCGATCCTCGCGATCTTCTCGGTGGTGCTGATGAAGAGCATCCTGATCGACCAGTTCCTCGCACCCTCGTTCCAGTTCACCGCCTTCGTCGGCTGGGATTCCGTACTCGCCATCGCGCCGATCATGCTGATCACTGGTGTGGGTCTCGCGGGCCTCGCCGCCTTCTTCACCCTGCGCAAGTACCTGCGCGTCTGACCCTGCGTGTTACGCCTGGGGCCCGTGTGATCACGGCTTACCCTGGACTTGTGCTTCCCCTGCTCCGCCAGGCGGTGATCGTGATCGCTGCCGGCTCCCTTCTCGCGCTGCCGATGGCCCCCGCCCTCTCGTCCGAGAACACGAGCACGACCGCCTCCGCTGCCGCGAAGAAGAAGCCCCCGATCTCCGATCGCATCGATGCCGCCGGTGAGGCAGTCGACTCCGCCAACGCCAAGGTCAGGAAGGCAATGCGCACCCTCGCCCGAGTACGCAGCCAGCTGCCCGCCGCGCGTGAGCAGCTTCGGCATGCAACCACGCGAGCGAACGCCGCCGAGCAGGCTGCGGCGAAGGCCGAGGCCGCGGCTGCCGCCGCGCGCGCCGAGATGCTCCGCCTCGCGACCGAGCAGCTCACCGTCAAGGCAAGGATCGACCGCAATGCCGGGCGCATGGGCCAACTCGCCCGAGCGGTCTACCAGCAGGGTCCCTTCGCCGAGATCGAAGTCGTGCTCGACTCGCAGAGCCCTGGGGATGCGATGAGCAGGCTCGCGAGTGTCGACGCCATCTCGCGCACACAGGCCGGGCTGCAACGCGAATTGATGACCTCGAAGGCCGATCTCACGATGCGCGAGGTCAGACTAGAGGCGCTTCGCGTCGATGCCGAGCGCGATGCGCAGCAGGCCAAGGACAACGCTGACGAGGCCAAGGCCGCGCGAGCCGATGCCGCACGCGCGAAGGCAAGCGTGAAGAGACTGATCGCCAAGCAGAAGCGCTCGCTCAAGGTCGCGGAAGACAATCGCGATGACGTCATCGCTCGACTCAAGGAGCTCAAGGCCGAGCAGGCGCGAATTCAGGCCGCGGCCGCGAAAGCAGCACGCGAGGAGGCGGCCCGTCGCGAGGCGGCGGGTGAGTCACCCGAGAGCCCGAGCGGCGAGCTCACCTGGCCGATCCCGGGCGGGGGAGTCTCGGCCTATGTCGGCCCGCGCACCCACCCCGTCTACGGCTACAAGTCCTGTCACACCGGCATCGACATCCGCGGTGCCACGGGCACGCCGGTTCGTGCCGCTCATTCCGGCACGGTGATCAACAACTCCAGCGGCGGCGCCTACGGCAACGCGACTCTAATCTCCGGGGCCGGCGGCCTGGCCACCTTCTACGCTCATCTCTCGCGTATCGACGTGAACGAGGGTGATCGGATCAAGGAAGGCGAGGTCATCGGCGCCGTGGGCACCACGGGCTGGGTCACCGGCCCCCACCTTCACTTTGAGGTTCACCTCAGCGGCACGCCATATGATCCATTGGGCTGGTTCGGCCAGTCGAAGCGATCAGTGGGCTGCTAGCCCCCGGGCACGAGCAGATGAGAGGCGGTGAGAGTGATGCCACGCGAGAAGGGGCGCACCCTCATTGCCCAGAACAAGAAGGCCCGTCACGACTACTCCATTGAGGACGTCTTCGAGGCCGGCCTCGTGCTCATGGGCACCGAGGTGAAGTCGCTGCGCGCCGGTCGCGCCACCCTCACCGACGGCTACGCCTCCATCGACGACGGCGAGGCCTGGCTCCGCGGCGTGCATATCCCCGAGTACGACATGGGCACCTGGACAAATCACGAGCCCCGCCGTGCTCGCAAGCTGCTGCTGACCAAGGATGAACTGCGCCGCCTCACGGGCAAGATGAAGGAGAGCGGCCTGACGCTCATCCCGCTGAGCCTGTATTTCAAGGACGGCTACGCCAAGGTCGAGATCGCCGTGGCCCGCGGCCGCAAGAACTACGACAAGCGCCAGGCGATTGCCGAGAAGGAATCCAAGCGCGAAGCCGAGCGGGCTACTGGCCGCCGATCAAAGGGGTACTGACCCTCTTCGGGGAATTTCCTCGATCATTTGGCGTTGTACTGAAGCGTACGTATCCTGTAACTGCAGGGCATATTGATAACTACACATGGGGGTGACAGGTTTCGACGTTCAGATGTTTTGACCGGAGAAGCGTGTCGAGAATCAAGGTGATCTCGTTAAGCATCCTTGAAAACAAATAACTGCCAAAAACAAGCAGTCTGCTGAGTCCTACGCCCTCGCGGCGTAGTACATAGATCAGCCGTCAGCCCAATGCGTCCCCGAATTGGGGTCTGACGTCGCTAGGGGACTCACCAATCGCTCCGGTTACGGGAGCGGGCGGAAAGCCAAACAGTAACTGGGCCGCTCAATGCAGTGCCGCACGAAGCATTGAGGCCGAGAAGCGATAGCGCGGCTACACACGTAGAAGTACGGAAGAGGCCTGCACGGACCCGGGTTCGATTCCCTGCACCTCCACAAAGGTTAGTTCACACAGTGAACTGACAAAACCCCAAAGGAAGTCCTCTCACCGGAAACGGTGTGGGGACTTCCTGCTTTTCGGTTCGCTCACGTTGCTGATGGGCCGCGTTGGAACGACTCTTGCGTCAAAGTCCGTCTTCGAATGCCGGGTGTTCCCGTTTTTGGGCATAGCAATGCCCGCCCTTTGGGGCGGGTTGTCTTTGTGTGTTCAGTTCGGCGACGTGCCGGTTCAGCCTGGTGGTGCGGCTGTCCTGCGTGTTGGCTTTGGTTGCAATACGAGCGCGATGGCTGGTTGGTAGACGTCTTCGTCGAACGCGGAGTGGTAGCCGGGGTCGAGCGTATAAGCGCCCAAGCGCATCACGAATGAATGGAACTGGCGGACGCATGATGAGAGGGCGACGATGGCGAACGCCAGGTCCCACTTTTCTGCGCGAACGCGGATTGAGTGTCGGTCGAGTCCGTAGTGGTACTGCTCGAGGCTGAACGAGGCTTCGGACATGTTGCGGCGGTAGTACTCCTTGGCCCAGCGGGTGGTGCCCCACAGCAGTGGCTCGCAGGAGTTCGGAACTTGATTTGCTCGGATGGTGATCGTCAATGAGCAGCCGCAGGGCTGGCCTTTGACACAGTCGGTCTTCGGCAGAGTTCGATCCAGGTATCGGAACCATGGTGAGTTTGCGCAGCGCACTCGGACACCTCGCAAGGATGTCGGCCGGCCGGTGAGGGGATCGACAGTCTTGCTATCGGGTACTGCCGGTCCGCGCAGTCGAAAGCCGCCGTCGTGGAGGTTGCCGTTGCGGCGAAACGCGAACGCGGCTCGCGCATTGAACTTCTCCTGGTAGTCCAGGCGTATGGCGCTTGACACGTTCTGCGGGGCTCGTTCGAGTTCAACGAGGCCGTCGGGCATGCCGGAGGTGAACCACCATCCGTCGAGGTAGTGCACGCCGGTGGTCCATTGGCGTTGGCGGCGCTGGTTGTCCTTCAGGTCGCGGACCAGGGTCCAGCCGGCGTTATCGAGGAGGTGCTGGAGTGTCTCGGCCTTGCAGGCGCTGTAGATGCGGTCGGCGGTCACGATGGCAGGTTGAACTCCGCTGGCTTCGGCGTAGTCGAGAAGGGTGAGAAACGCTTGGGCCTTGTCGTCGCCTCCGGGAACGGCTCGATAGGCGCGAGTGATCGGTGGGAAGGGTGTGCCGTCAGGCAGTGGGCCGGCGGCGACGAAGCCGTGCTTGTCTCGACCGTTGGAGATGCCTGCCGGTCGGTTGCTGCCAGCGCCTCGATAGGCGTTGCGGGCACCGGCGTCCTTGGTGTGTGCCAGGCGCCCATCGGGTCCGACTTGAGGGAACTCAGCGGAGTAGCGCGTGAACTTGGATCCAGGGGCTACGGGCCCGATCGGCTTCGGCTTGCGTGACCGCGGATTGCGCGGCTGTGATTCTGCGGGTTTGGCGGCGAGGGTTTGGGCGTGCTTTCGGGTGCGCTTGTTCGGTGTCTTTCCGCCGGCGGGCTTTCGTGCGGCAAGCGTCGCTTGTTCGGGGTAGGGGGTGAGTTCGACCAGGTCGCGGGCATCGTCCGGCACGGCATCGGGGTCGATGTTCGCCACGGCGCCCCACGACTTCGTCGCGAAGTGCGTCTCAACCACTGTCGAATCCACTGCCCACCGATCGGTCTCCGGAAGCCCTGTCTGCTGCCACAACCTCGTCAGAAGCATGTTGCCGATCGCTTCCATGGACACGCCCCGCGGGCAGTCGGGCGTGCAGGCGAGGACTTCACGTTCCTCATCGGTGAAGGAGGAGAGCGGAGCGACCCACTCACCCGTGGGCAGCCACGCATCCTCGTCAAGCGCGAACATGTGGTCGTGAAGTTGCTGGGCCGTGTTGAATGCGGACGCGAGCCTGCTGAACAAGTACTCGACTTGCCGCTCAGTGATGAGCATCTCACCGCCACCGTTGGAGTCGGTCCAACGCACGCCTAGGACCCGCTGATCAGGAACGGGCAGGGCACGCAGCAGTGCTGCGACTCCACGCACGTGAATGTTGGACTCCTCAGTCACGGCGTGAGCCACCGCGGCAGCGATCAGTACGTCGACACGCAGTCGGCGCGGGCGACCCTCAGAGAAATCGACCCGCTCGCACATCTGAACCAACTCCGGGGAGTCATGAAGAACACGGCGAATGAAGTCGATGACTTCCATTGGCCGGATCTTCGCGATGTTCTTCGGACGCAGGGTCTTGCGTGCGCCAAGGGTGATGGTCGTCACTGGTCACTCCGAGGATCGACCCGCATTCGCGCCAATGACGCCGCTCCATCGGGTGACGGCAGGAAGGACACGAGGTCAGGCAGGCTTTCCATCGATGCCAGGCCGGCCCACTCGAACATCAACCTCGGGTCTACGCCCGCTCGCAGGCGGTCGACCATCCACGTGGTTCGCAGCCGCTGAGGCGAGAGGGTCGGAACCTTTGCTCCCAACCGGGTGGATCGTGCCGCCTGGGCCAGTCCGTTCTTGCCTTCTGCGATCACCGACATAGGGGCGTCGGGTTCCTTCGCGCGCATTCGCAGCAGCGCGTCGGCCTGCGGTGTTGCGACGGGCACAAGGCGTGCTCGATCGCCGGGCACCGCAATCCACACCTCGTCATCGAGGACTTTGATGTGGCTGGTTCGTAGCACCCGGTATTCACCAGGTGTCGGCCCGAAACCAAGCCCCATGGTCAAGAACGCTTCGGCCCTTTGACGGCTCACACCAGCCGGCATAGTGGACACGGCATCGGCGAAGAGCGCGATGTCGTCATCGGAGTACGGGTCGCGGAGGTGGCGCTTCACACCACCGTCGACATCGCCGACTTCCGGTGGCCAACCACCATCGGGATTGAGTCGTGGCCCCATCTGACGCAGTCGCGAGACGTAGTCCGTGACTGTCTCCTTCTTGATCGAAGGGCGGGCGCTGTTTGCATCCTTATAGGCAACGTCACGCCATGTCTCGACTTGCTCAGCAGTGAAGAGTGACTCCAACCGGAGCGGGAATCCTGATCTTTGGGCCCACGTCAGGAACTTCAGCAGCGGCTGGATCTGCTTACGGAACGCCTCGGTGCTGACTGGCGTCAACAGGGGCACCAGCCCTAGACAGAACGAACGCAGCGTCGCCCACTGGTCAGGTGACACGGAATCCGGCTCGTATTTCAGGACTCCATCGAGGAC
>JBJSWO010000044.1:0-4681 GCA_046085905.1 Actinomycetes bacterium
TTGTACACGCGGTGACCGAAGCCCATGAGTTTCACGCCATCTTCGCGGTTCTTGACCTGGCGGATGAAGGTGTTGACGCCACCACCCGACGCGTGGATGTTTTCGAGCATCTCGAGAACGGCCTGGTTGGCACCGCCGTGCAGCGGACCGAAGAGCGCGTTGACGCCGGCAGACACCGAGGCGAACAGGTTCGCGTGCGAGGAGCCGACCAGGCGCACGGTCGAGGTCGAGCAGTTCTGCTCGTGATCTGCGTGCAGGAGCAGCAGCTGGTTCAGCGTGCGCGAGATGACCGGGTTGACCTCGTAGGGCTCGGCGGGAACGCCGAAGGTCATGCGCAGGAAGTTGTCGACGTAACCGAGCGAGTTGTCGGGGTACAGCATCGGCTGGCCCATGGCCTTCTTGTGCGCGTACGCAGCAAGGGTCGGCACCTTCGCGAGCAGGCGGATCGTCGAGATCTCGACCTGGGCGGGATCGAAGGGATCCAGCGAATCCTGGTAGAAGGTCGACAGCGCGGAGACTGACGACGACAGCACCGGCATCGGGTGCGCATCGCGCGGGAAGCCATCGAAGAAGTTGCGGAGATCCTCGTGCAGCATCGTGTGCATGCGGATCTGGTGCTTGAACGAGCTGAGCTGATCCTCGGACGGAAGCTCGCCGTAGATCAGCAGGAACGCGGTCTCGAGGAAGCTCGACTTCTCGGCCAGCTGCTCGATCGGGTAACCGCGGTACCGCAGGATGCCGGCATCGCCATCGATGTAAGTAATCGCGGACGAGCAGGCAGCGGTGTTGAGGAAACCATGATCGAGGGTGACGTGTGCCGTCTCCTTCATCAGCGGAGCGATGTTCAGGCCGCTCTCGCCCACGGTTGCCGGCACCTCAGGAAGGGGCAGTTCGCCGCCGGGGTGCTTAAGGACGAAGTCGGTCACAGATCCTCCAGGAAAACGCATGCGGGGTCGCCGCTCAGCCGTTGTCGTAACCGTACCCACCCCACGGACACGGGTGAAATGGAGTTGGCCTCTAGGCCTGTGAGATGACTCTCACCCGTGCGAGAGGCGCGCGGCGAAGGCCTCGACGGCAGCATCGGTGGCCGTGAAGGCGATGCGCACGTGGTGCGCCCCGGCCGTGCCGTAGAAGTCACCGGGGGTGACCAGGATGCCCCGGTCGGCGAACCAGCTCACGGTCTCCCAGCAGGGCTCACCCCGCGTGGCCCAGAGGTACAGGCCGGCCTCGCCGTGATCGATCGCGAAGCCATGGGCCCGGAGTGCGTCGGCGAGCACCTGACGACGATGGCGATAGAGCGCACGCTGGGCGGCCACGTGGGCATCATCGGCGTAGGCGGCCGCCGCCGCGTGCTGCACGGGTGCCGGCACCATCAGGCCCAGGTGCTTGCGCACGACCAGGAGGTCGCGCAGCACGACAGGGTCGCCTGTGGTGAAGCCGAAGCGGTAGCCCGCCAGGCTGGAGCGCTTGGAGAGCGAGTGCACCGCGAGCACGCCGGAGTGATCGTCGCCGATCACCGAGGGGTGCAGAACGGAGACGGGCTCGGCATCCCACCCGAGTTCGAGGTAGCACTCATCGCTGACGAGCAGGGCACCTGTTGCCCGGGCGAATGCCACGAGCTCGCGGAGCCGCTCGACCGAGAGCACCTCACCGGTCGGATTCGAGGGTGAGTTGATCCAGATCAGGTCGGCGCGATCAGCCGTCTCGGGCGAGTCGGTCGCGGTGATGCGGGCACCGACGAGAGCCGCACCGACCGCGTAGGTCGGGTACGCGACGGTCGGGACGATGACATGCGAGTCGGGGCCCAGGCCTAGCAGGGTCGGCAGCAGTGCGATGAATTCCTTCGACCCGATGGTCGGCAGGATCGCCTCGGGGCTGACCGTGGCGCCGAGGATGCGCTGCACCCAGTCAGCGCACGAGCGCCGGAGGTCAGGGGTTCCGACCGTGGTCGGGTAGCCGTGGGCGTCCGAGGAATCGCGCAATACGCGCTGGACGATCTCGGGGGTCGAGTCAACCGGGGTGCCGATCGACAGATCGACGATGCCACCGGGATGTGCACGTGCACGCTCGCCGAACGGCGCCAGGAGATCCCAGGGGAAATCCGGCAGCCGCTCGGCGGGCGACGACATGATCAGTGGTCGTGCTCCTGCGGCGGCACGGTGGCCAGCAGCGCGGCGTCAGTGGTCTGGGCGCCGAGCTTGGCTGCGCCACCCGGTGAGCCGAGATCGGCGAAGAACTCCGCATTGGCTGCGGTGAAGTCCTTCCACTCGTCGGGGACGTCATCCTCGTAGAAGATGGCCTCGACGGGGCAGACCGGCTCGCAGGCACCGCAGTCAACGCACTCATCGTGCTGGATGTAGAGCATCCGGCCACCCTCGTAAATGCAGTCGACAGGGCACTCTTCGATGCAGGCCTTGTCCTTCAGGTCTACACAGGGCATTGCGATGACGTAGGTCACCTGAACCTCCGAAATAAGCGGTTGATCTCTGGCGTGGGGGTAAACCTACACACCTCGGGCCCCGAATCAGCCGATAGGTGACCAAGGCGACATGACCGTAGGCTGAGGTCGTGCACCTCTACGACACCAAGGCCAAGTCCGTGGTGCCGATCGTGCCCGCCCGCAGCGGTGCCCTGAGCATCTACGCCTGCGGGCCGACCGTCTACCGCGATGCCCACGTGGGCAACATGCGCACCTTTCTCCTGCCTGATCTCATTCGCCGCACCGCCGAGGCCGAGGGCCTGCAGGTGCGTCTCGTGCAGAACATCACCGATGTCGGGCACATGGCCGATGACACGGGGCTCGGAGACGACGCCCTCGGTGCGATCGACGAGGGCCAGGGCGATGGCGAGGACAAGGTGCTGGCACAGGCCGCTCGTGAGGGTCGCGGGGCCTTGGCCGTGGCGCGTGCGTACGAGGAAGCCTTCCACCGCGATCTGGCTCTGCTCAACATCTACCCCGCCGACGAGTACCCGCGGGCGAGTGAATCGATCCCGCTGATGATCGATCTCATCAGCACTCTCATCTCCTCCGGACACGCCTACGTCGGCGGCGACGGCTCCGTCTTCTTCGACGCTCGCAGTTTCCCGCAGTACGGAGAACTCAGCGGCAACAAGCTCGATCAGCTGCGCCCCGGCCATCGCTTCGACGGTGGTGTCGATGACTCCAAGCGATTCCATGCCGACTGGGCACTGTGGAAGAAGTCGGGCCCGACTCGGACCCAGCTGGTGTGGGATACCCCGTGGGGCGCCGGGTTCCCGGGCTGGCACACCGAGTGCAGTGCGATGAGCCTGAGCCTGCTCGGAGACACCATCGACATCCACACGGGCGGCATCGACCTGCGCTTCCCGCATCACGAGGACGAGCGCGCGCAGAGCAACAGCGTCACGGGTACCGAGGTCGTGCGCCACTGGGTGCACGGCGAGCACCTGCTGTTCGAAGGTCGCAAGATGAGCAAGTCGACCGGCAACGTCGTGCTCGTCAGCGATGTGATCGCACGAGGACTCGATCCACTCGCCCTGCGTCTTGCCTTCATGTCGAATCGCTATCGCCAGCAGCTCAACCTGACGTGGGAGTCGATCACCGCTGCCGACACCACGATCAGCCGATGGCGTGATCGCGTGGCGCAATGGGCGACGGGCCCGTCGGCAGCTCTTTCCCTCGAGCATCTCGATGCGATGAAGGCCGCCTTCGCGGACGATCTCGACACCCCGCGCGCGATCACCGTGCTGCGCGAGCTGGAGAAGGACTCAACGATCAGTGATGGCACGAAGCTGGAGACCTTCCTCGCTGCGGATCGGCTGCTCGGTCTCGATCTGGCACGGGATATCGGCAAGGCACCCGCCGTCATCGAGATCAGCGATGCCGCTGCCGAGCTCATCGAGCGTCGTCGCATCGCGCGAGCCGAGAAGCAGTGGGCGCTCAGCGATCAGCTGCGCGACGAGCTCGCGGCGCTCGGCCTGACCGTGACCGATACCGCCGACGGGCAGGTCATCGCCACCTCGTAGCCGCGGGCTACGAGGCTTTCGGGGAGGCCTTCGGGCTTGCTTTCGCCGATGGCTTCTTGCCCGGCTTCTTGCTCGGCTTCGCCGGGGCGCTCGACTCCTGCGTGGGGGCCCCATCACCACTGGGCACGACGGAAGCCTTCGGCTTGCCCGACGCTGATGCCGCCGAATCAGAGCCGCTGGGCTTCGCACCGGGCTTGCCTGACGTCGAGCCCGCCGGAGCGCACGTGGCCTTCGCATTCGGCTTCGAGCTCGGCTTCGGAAGCTCGCCCTCGAGGCACTCGGGCAGCGGCTTGGGCTTCTTTCCGCAGACCACCTTCGGAGCCGGACGGTACGCCGTGCTGATGGTCTCGCGCTTGACCTCGGCGCCGTCCTTATAGAAGACGCGATCGACATCGATGTCGAAGCCTTCAGAGCCGTCCTGGCCCAGGCACTTCTCCGACTTGTCGTAGATCGTGGTGAACGGCTTGATGTTCGTGCGCGGACCGAACTCGGCCGTGATGTCGTCGTAGACCTTGGTGCTCCAGAAGTTCACGGTCATCGAGGTGTTCGTCATCTTCGTGGTGATGAAGACGCCGTACGGGCTCGTATTGGTGAAGCTCATGTCGAACAGGCCCCAGCCGACCGTGGCCTCGAGGCCGGCCTGGTATCGCGAGATGTAGATCGAGTGCGCCTGCAC
>JBJSWO010000045.1:0-4651 GCA_046085905.1 Actinomycetes bacterium
ATTGCCGAGTACTTCGATGACTCAGGCCTGGTCGGCGTCGTCGGAATCGACAAGACCTCTGAGCTTGCCCCGTATCGCAAGCTGCTCATGGAACGCGACTGAGTCCGACTACTCTGCGCACATGGCATCGAACCAGTCACCGGATGGCGTCTGCTTCCCTGCCGGCGGCGACGGCGAGCGCAGCACCAGTGCTACCGGCCGTGCGATATTCGCCGACTGCGTTCGCGAGATCGATCCTGAGCTGGCCGCACGCATCGAGCACACGCGTGACTGGCGATCGGGGTACCTCACCCCGCTGCGCGACATCATCGTCAGCGCGACTTCGTCCTCGGCGGCGGCGCTGAGCATCGCTGAGAACGGCCTGGCCTCCGCACATCGACGCTTTCGATTCAGCCGCGACGGCATCGAGTTCACTCTGGCTGACGCGATGAGCACCTTCACCAATCCGAGCTTCGCCTCGGTGGAAGTACGCGGCCATGCCGCACGCCAGACGGATCTCTCGATCCCGTACCGAGGCCGCCGGCTCTTCGGTGATGAACTGCGTTCACAGATCGACGCCTGGGTCAAGGACGGTATCGCCGAGCCGGGTTTCGCCGTCGCCATGCACGCGGTGCTCGACAATCCGGACTGGCTCGACCTGAGCGATGTCGATCTCGCAATCCTCGGTGCCTCTGCGGAGATGGGGCCAACCCGATCACTGCTCCGCTGGGGCGCGCGCGTGCACGCTGTCGATCTTCCGCGACCGGCCCTCTGGTCGGCGCTGATCCAGACTGCCCGCAGTACTGCCGGAACGATGCGTATCCCCATCGCTCTCGATGAGCACGGAAACCCACCGTTTGTCGTGGGCGGTCTCGTGCATCCGGATGACGACGCCACTGTCGCTGCGCACGCCGGGGCAAATCTCCTCACACAGGCTCCGGAGATTCGCACCTGGCTCGATGTCATCGACCAGCCCTTCGTGCTGGGAACGTATGCCTACGCCGACGGCGCGACGCATGCACTGCTCTCCGTGGCCGCGGATGCGATCGCTGACGACCTGATCAATCGCCGCGACGACATCACCCTCGCGTTCCTGGCGACCCCGACTGATGTCTTCATGGTGCCGATCGAGGCAGTGACCGAGGCGCAGCGACGCTGGGACTCCCGCGGTTTCGCGGCGCTCTTCCAGGCACCACTGCGCATGGCAGGTCAGTTCGAGCCCAACTACCCCGATATCTATGTCACGCCCGAGGGGCGAGAGATCGGCATCAATGACTCGCTGATTCCCCAGCAGGGCCCGAACTATGCGCTCGCGAAACGTATTCAGCGCTGGCGTGCGCTCTACTCGCGCGCCCAAGGAGTGCCGATTTCCCTGAACTTGGCTCCTGCGACGCGTACCCAGTCGGTGATCAAGAACCGCGCGCTCTCAGCGGCGTATGCGGGTGCCGGGCGTTTCGGCGTCGAGATCTTCGAGCCTGCCACTTCCACCGTCCTCATGGCTGCACTCCTGGTGCACGACCTGCGCAATCCCGCATCGGCGGCCAACCCCGAGACGCCACTGGCCAATCCGATGGATCAGTTCAGCGCGTTGGCCAACCATGGTGGCTTGTGGCGCACTGCCTACTCACCGCGCTCGGTGCTCGGAATCGCCGCCCTGATGGGACTTCTGGACTCACGATCATGAAGCGCCTGCTCGCATTCGCTCTCACAGTTCTCGCCCTCTCGCTTGCCTCACCCACCGCAGCCCGGGCCGAAGAGGCCATGCTCCCGTCGGTGCCGCGTACCTGCAAGGTCGAGACGACCATCTGCATTGACACAACCTTTCTCGCATTGCGTTACGTGCGCGACGGAAAGGTGATTCGCACGATGGACATTCGCATCGGCGCTCCACGATTTCCCACCGACCTCGGCGACTTCAGGGTCTACCGAAAGGCCCGCTATCACCGATCCACCGCTTACGGCACGAGCATGCCCTACTCCCTCTTCTACAACGGTGCAGAGAGCATTCACTATTCGCAGTACTTTCGCCGGGATGGATACAACGGGGCATCGCATGGCTGCGTGAATCTGCGCGACTTCCGGGCTGCCGCCTGGCTGTTCCGGAACTCGCCCGTCGGGACGCGCGTCTACGTCTACTGAGTGACGAGATTTTGTGCGGCGGCGTATGCCTCTCGCACCGCAACGACCGGAGCGGGCTCGAAGCGAGATCCTGCCGCGCCCAGATGCCAAGTCGGCGCTGACTGCGCACCGCTGAGCGCCCAGGCGGCCTGGCGAGCAGCACCGTCGGCCACGTATTCACCGGGGGTCGGGATCTCAATCGGTGCATCGAAGAGAGTCGAGGCGATGCGCGCAACCGCCGTGTTGGCTGCAGCACCGCCCACGAGCATGATGCGCCCCGGAGCGACGCCTACCTCAACCAGGGCATCGACCGCATCGGCGAGACCGCACAGCATGCCCTCGTATGCGGACCGCGCGATATTCGCCGGCGTGTAATTCGCGCGGGTGATGCCATGGAGTGAGCCGGTGGCCTCCGGCAGATTCGGGGTTCGCTCACCGTCGAAATACGGGAGTAGCACCAGCCCGCCGGAGCCCGCGGGCGCCGAGAGCGCGAGCTCGGCAAGCTCGTCGACACTCACGCCGAGCATCGCGGCCGTAGAGGTCAGGATGCGTGCAGCGTTCAGGGTGCAGACAAGGGGCAGGAATCGACCGGTTGCATCGGCGAAGCCGGCAACGGCTCCGCTGGCATCAGCGGACGGGACGGCTGAGCACGCGAAGGCCGTGCCGGAGGTTCCGAGTGATACGACGACATCACCCGGCGCGAGCTCAAGTGCGAGCGCGGCACCCATGTTGTCACCGGTACCCGGAGCGATTGCGATGCCGGATGCGGTTTCGCCGACGATCTCGGCCGGAGCCGCGACGCGCGGCAGCTCGAGCCGGCGTCCGAAGGCGAGTTCAAAGAGATCGGTGCGGTACTCCCCTGTCGCAGGCGACCAGTAGCCGGTGCCCGAGACATCACCGCGATCAGTGGTGGCCATGTCGGGGCAGCCCGCCAGTCGCCAGGTCAAGTAGTCGTGCGGGAGCATCATCGACTCCGCGCGTGCGGCATTCTCCGGCTCGTGCTGAGCGAGCCAGCGTGCCTTGCTCACGGTGAAGGCAGCGACAGGCACGCTGCCGACAGCATCGGCCCATGCTTGTGGTCCGCCCCACTCGCGCACCAGATCAGCAGCGGCGCCCGCCGATCGAGTGTCATTCCAGAGCAGTGCCTCGCGTACGGGCTCACCAGACCCATCGAGGGCGACCATTCCGTGCTGCTGGCCGGCAACGGCTATCGCCGAGACTTCGTCGAGCATGCCGTCGAGAGCGCTGTTCAACGCTGTCCACCACGCGCGCGGGTCGACTGAGGTTCCCTCAGGGTGAGGCGCGCGCGACTCGCGAATGAGAGCGCCTGAGTCGGCATCGCGCACGACAACCTTGACCGATTGGGTGGAGGAATCGACTCCGGCGACTAATGCCACTGGTGGCTCCGCCTAGAGAACGGATTCGAGGAAGGCCTGCGTGCGCGGGTGCTGCGGGTTGTCGAGCACGTCACGCGGAGCACCTGCCTCGACAACGACACCGCCGTCCATGAAGACCATGCGGTCGGCAACCTCGCGGGAGAACCCGATCTCGTGCGTCACGACGATCATGGTCATGCCTGACTTGGCAAGATCGCGCATGACATCGAGCACATCGCCCACGAGTTCGGGGTCGAGTGCGGAGGTCGGCTCATCGAAGAGCATCAGTTTCGGCTTCATCGCCAGTGCCCGGGCAATCGCGACGCGCTGCTGCTGCCCGCCGGAGAGCTGGGCCGGGTAGGCGTCGGCCTTGTCGGCCAGGCCCACGCGCTCGAGCAGCTCGCGCCCATGCGCGGTGGCCTCCGACTTGGACTCTCCGTTGACGCCCATCGGAGCATCAATGATGTTGCCGAGGGCAGTCATGTGCGGGAAGAGATTGAATCTCTGGAAAACCATGCCGATCTTGCGTCGCTGCTTCGCGATCTCGCGTGGCTTCATCTCGTGGATCTTGTCGCCGCGCTGCTTGTAGCCGATGAGCTCGCCATCGACGTAGATGCGTCCGCCGTCGATGCTCTCGAGGTGGTTGATGCAGCGCAGGAAGGTCGACTTGCCCGAGCCAGACGGGCCGAGCAGTGAGAGCACCTCACCACGCGGAATGGTCAGCGAGATCGACTTCAGCACCTCGTTGGAGCCGAACCACTTTCGCACGCCGCGTGCGTCGACCATCAACTCCTGCTCGCTCATGATTCCGCCTTCTCGTGAGCCTGTGCGGCAATTCGGCGATTGTCGGCTCGACCGCGCATGCGACCGATCGCCCGCTTGAGCTGCTGCATGGGAGTCGGTGGCAGCTCGCGTGAGTTGCCACGCGCGTAGTAGCGCTCGAGGTAGAACTGCGGCACTGAGAGCACCGAGGTGATGAACAGGTACCAGAGGCTCGCGACGATGAGGAGCTCGACCTGGCGGAGGTTGCCGGACGAGATCTGGCTGGCCGCGGTGTAGAGCTCAGGCACCGCGACGACAGCGAGCAATGAGGTGTTCTTCAGCATCGAGATGGTCTCGTTGCCCATCGGAGGGATGATCACCTTCATCGACTGCGGCAGGACGATACGACGCAGGGT
>JBJSWO010000046.1:0-4666 GCA_046085905.1 Actinomycetes bacterium
CGTGAGCGACGCCCATGCCGCGCGCGAGCCACTCGCCCACGACCTTGGTCTCGCCATAGGGCGACTCGGGATTGAGCGGGAAGTCCTCGGAGATCGGATTGCTTGCCGGAGTGCCGTAGACCGCGGCGGAGGAGGAGTAGACGAGGTTCGTGGTGCCCGCATCGTTCATCGCGGCGAGCAGCGACTGCATGCCGCTGACGTTTTCGTCGTAGTAGTAGAGCGGCATGTGCACCGACTCGCCCGCGGCCTTCTTCGCAGCAAGATGGATGACGCCATCGACCTTGTGCTCGCGCAGCGCAGCGGTGACTGCATCTCGGTCGGCGACCGACGCGACGATCAGGGGAACATCGGCAGGCACGTTCTCGCGGACCCCTGAGGAGAGATCATCGAGAACCACGACACTGCGACCACTGGCCTGGAGCTCACGAATCACGTGAGCGCCGATGTAGCCGGCGCCTCCGGTCAGCAGCCAGGTGGTCATTCGAACTTCTCCCCCGTCATGATCTCGTAGGCCTCGATGTACTTCGCGCGAGTCTTCTCGACGATCTCGTCGGGCAGCGGAGGCGGCGGAGTGTCGGAGTTCTTGTCCCAGCCCGAGGCGGGCGAGGTGAGCCAGTCGCGCACGAACTGCTTGTCGAATGACGGCTGCGCGTGGCCGGGCTCCCACTGATCGAGGGGCCAGTAGCGCGAGGAATCAGGAGTGAGCACCTCGTCGGCGAGCACGATCCGGCCCTTGTTCTTGCCGCTCAGGCCGAAGCCGAACTCGAACTTGGTGTCGGCGAGGATCAGCCCACGCTGATGCGCGAGGGCATCGGCGCGACGGTAGATGTCGAGTGACAGGCGCTTGAGCTCCTGTGCTTCCTCCTGGCCGATGGTGATGACGACCTCGTCGAAGGTGACATTCTCATCGTGATCGCCGATGGCTGCCTTGGTAGCAGGCGTGAAGATCGGCTTCGGGAGAAGCGAGCCGTCCACGAGTCCGGGCGGGAGGCCGTTGCCGCAGATCTGGCGGGTGGCGTTGTAGTCGGCGAGGCCCGAGCCGGCGAGGTAGCCGCGCACGACGCACTCGACCGGCAGCATCTCGAGCGGCTCGCAGATCATCGCGCGACCCGCGACAGCCTTCGGGACAGCCGTGGTCTCGAGGTGATTCGGCACGACGCCCTCGAGCATCTGGAACCACCAGAGCGAGAGCTGGGTGAGGATGCGTCCCTTGTCGGGGATCGTCGTGGGCAGCACCCAGTCATAGGCCGAGATGCGATCGCTCGCGATGAAGAGCAGGCGCTCGTCGGGCGTGCGATAGAGATCGCGCACCTTGCCCGAGTAGACGTGGGTGTAGCCCTCAGGCAGCCCGTAGTCGGTCACGGGAATACTCGTCACAGGATGTCTCCGGGCTTGTATCCGGCGGCTTCCGGATGTTCATTGATGATGGACTCGATGCGCATTGCGATCGCCTTCACCTGATCACCGGCAGCACCGGTGAAGTCGAGCGGATCGGCAATCAGCGCGGTGAGCTCGTCGACCGACAGCTGCAGGCGCGAGTCATTCGACAGGCGCACGAGCAGGTCGTTCTCGGATAGCCCCGCCTCGCGCATCTGCAGCGCGACCGAGACAGCGTGCTCCTTGATGGCCTCGTGCGCGGTCTCGCGACCCACGCCCTTGCGCACCGCCGCCATCAGTACCTTGGTGGTCGACAGGAACGGCAGGTAGCGCTCGAGCTCGCGATCGATGACGGCCGGGAAAGCGCCGAAGTCATCGAGCACGGTCAGGAAGGTCTCGAAGAGGCCGTCGAGGGCGAAGAAGGAATCGGGCAGTGCGACACGGCGCACGACCGAGCACGAGACGTCGCCCTCGTTCCACTGCGTGCCCGAGAGTTCCGCCGTCATCGTCAGATAGCCCTTGAGGATGATCGCGAATCCGTTGACTCGCTCGCAGGAGCGCGTGTTCATCTTGTGCGGCATCGCTGAGGAGCCGACCTGGCCGGGGCGGAAGCCCTCGGTGACGAGATCGTGGCCGGCCATCAGGCGAATCGTCGTCGCAAGGCTCGACGGTGCCGCCGAGACCTGCACGAGTGCGGCCACGACATCGAAGTCGAGGGAACGCGGGTAGACCTGGCCGACACTGCTGAGCACGTTCTGGAATCCGAGGTGACGAGCGACGCCCTCCTCGAGCTTCGCTAGGCGCTCGGGAGAGCCGAGGAGATCGAGCATGTCCTGCGCGGTACCGACCGGGCCCTTGATGCCGCGCAGCGGGTAGCGCGCGATGAGCTCATTGAGTCGGTCGTACGCGACCAGCAGCTCATCGGCAGCCGAGGCGAAGCGCTTGCCGAGGGTGGTGGTCTGCGCAGGAACGTTGTGCGAGCGACCGGTGATCGCGGTGTCGGAGTAGGCGACGGCCAGCGAGGCAAGACGCTCGAGTGCAGCGACCACCTTCACGCGAATGAGCAGCAGGGAATCGCGCACCTGCAGCTGCTCGACGTTCTCAGTGAGATCGCGCGAGGTCATGCCGAGGTGGATGGTCTCGAAGCCGGCGAGGTCGTTGAACTCCTCGATGCGGGCCTTGACGTCGTGCTTGGTCACGCGCTCGCGGGCGGCGATGGAGGCAACATCAACCCGGTCGATCACCGCGCGGTACGCCTCGAGGGCACCCTCGGGAATCGCGAGACCGAGCCCGGCCTGGGAAGCCATGACGGCCAGCCACAACTGGCGCTCCATGACGATCTTGGCCTCGGGTGACCACAGGTCGGTCATCGCCCCGGAGGCATAGCGGCCGGCCAGGACATTGGGGATCGATGAGGTCACGACCTCATTCTTCCATCACTGGGATGCGCTGGCTGCCAGGGCGATGTCGCGACGGTGATGGGAGCCCTCGAGGGTGATCAGGTCGATTGCGGCATAGGCCCGTTCACGGGCCTCGTGCAGGGACTCGCCGTAGGCCGTGACCGAGAGCACCCGGCCGCCATTGGAGGCGATGCCGTCGTCGGTGATCTTGGTGCCGGCATGCAGGATCGAGACGCCGGCGACCTCGCCGGCCTGCTCGAGACCGCTGATGACATCACCGGTGACCGGGCTCTCCGGGTAGCCCTTGGCCGCCACGACAACCGTGACCGCCGAGCCCTTGCGCCATTGCAGCGGCGCGAGCGAGGCAAGGCGACCGGTGGCCGAGGCCAGCAGCACCGACGCCAGCGGGGTCTTCAGGCGGGCGAGCACCACCTGGGTCTCGGGATCGCCGAAGCGCGCATTGAACTCGATGACGCGCACGCCGCGCGAGGTAAGCGCAAGACCGGCATAGAGAAGCCCGCTGAACGGGGTGCCTCGCTTGGCCATCGCATCGACCATCGGCTGCAGCACGCGAGCAGTGACATCGTCGACCAGACCTGCAGGAGCCCACGGCAGTGGCGAGTAGGCACCCATGCCGCCGGTGTTCGGGCCGGCATCATCGTCATGCGCGCGCTTGAAATCCTGCGCAGGCTGCAGCGGGATGATGGTGGTGCCGTCGGTGATGCCGAAGAGCGAGACCTCGGGGCCGTCGAGGTACTCCTCGATCACGACGCGTGCGTCTCCCCCGCGAGCCAGGCATGCAGCCGCATGAGCGAGGGCCTCATCGCGGTCGTTCGTGACGACCACCCCCTTGCCCGCGGCGAGTCCGTCGTCCTTGACCACGTGCGGTGCGCCGAACTGATCGAGTGCCGAGGCAACCTCGTCGACCGTGCTGCACACGCGTGCCATCGCCGTGGGCACGCCGGCCTCGGCCATGACCTGCTTGGCGAATGCCTTGCTGCCCTCGAGCTGCGCCGCCTCGGCCGACGGGCCGAAGCACGCGATACCGCGATCGCGCACCGCATCAGCAGCGCCGGCGACGAGCGGCACCTCGGGGCCGATCACGACGAGATCGGCCTCGACCTCGTAGGCCAGGTCGCCGATCGCCTTCGCATCAGTGACATCGACTGGGAGGACATCGACCTCGCGCGCGATACCGGCATTGCCCGGCGCGCAGATGATCGACGTGACGGAGTCATCCGCGAGAAGCGCAGTGACGAGAGCGTGCTCGCGAGCACCGGAGCCGATGACCAGGATCTTCACGGCACCAGCCTATCGAGGCTGAACTCGCGGCCCGATACGACAATGGCCCCGCCGAGGCGGGGCCATTGCGTGAGGTGACTAGCCCTCGTAGTACTTGTCGATGATCGTGAACACGTCGTCGAGGATCGCGAGGCCGGCCTCGGCCTCCTCGACCGTGATCGTGCACGGCGGCACGACATGCATGCGGTTGAAGTTGGCGAACGGCATGAGACCGCGTGCCTTGCACTCGACGACAAGATCGGTCATCGCCTGCGAGGTTCCGCCATAGGGAGCCAGGGGTGCACGGGTTGCACGATTGGTGACGAGGTCGAGTGCCCAGAAGACACCAAGGCCGCGCACCTCGCCGATGACCGGGTGCTTCTCCTGCAGGGCACGCAGGCCCGGGCCGAGAACCTTCTCGCCGATCATGGCGGCGTTCTCGACAACGCCCTCCTCCTTCATCGCGTCGATGGACGCGACGATCGAGGCGGTGGCCAGCGGGTGGCCCGAGTAGGTCAGGCCGCCCGGGAAGACGCGCTCATCGAATGTGGCGTCAATCTCGGCGCTGATGATGACGCCGCCGACCGGCACGTACCCGGAGTTCGAGC
>JBJSWO010000047.1:0-4559 GCA_046085905.1 Actinomycetes bacterium
CACGACAGGGGCCACGCCGTGAGCGGAGAACACGACGGTCGAGCCCTCGGGAACCTCCTCGACCTCATCGACGAAGATCGCGCCGCGCTTCTCGAGAGTCTCGACCACGTACTTGTTGTGGACGATCTGCTTGCGCACGTATACCGGGGCGCCGTAGAGCTCGAGGGCCTTCTCGACAGTCACGACCGCGCGGTCGACCCCGGCGCAATAGCCGCGCGGGGCAGCCAGCAGGACCTTCTTCGAGTTCGGCATGCCTCAATCGTAGGCCGTATCTCGGCATTCGACTCGCTCGCAGTCAGCCCCCTGCACGACAATGCACGCATGCCCACAGTTCGCTCAGGCCCCTGGAGCCCCGACGCCATCGCCGTGTACCTGGCCGAGGCGGCGATTCCGATTCGCCTGGCCAGCGCCGGCAAGCACTTCCCCCTCGTGCAATCGCTGTGGTTCCTGTACGAGAACGACGAGTTGCTGTGCTGCACGCAGCAGGACTCCGTTCTCTCCAAGCGCCTCGGCCGCGACAACCACGTGGGTTTCGAGATCTCGGCCGATGCGCCGCCCTATCGAGGCGTCCGAGGCAAGGGCCGGGCACGCATCGAGCACGGCACCGCCGGCGACGTACTCCCCCGACTCGTCGAGAAGTACCTCGGCTCCGAGCCCACTGACTTCAGTACCTGGCTGCTGTCAAGACTCGACAACGAGGTAGTCATTCGCATCACCGACCTCAGCGTCTCGTCGTGGGACTACTCCTCGCGCATGCCGAAGCAGGCGTAGGCGTGGCACTGGAGACGAGTGCAGAGAGTCCGGCTGCCGTTCGTACGGTATCCCGGCTGCTCGCCGACTGGATAGGTCGCCTCGGTGGCATCTGGGTCGACGGCCAGGTCGCCGAGTTCCGGCGCAGGCCCGGAGCGCGCAATCTCTACCTGACCCTGCGTGACCCCGATGTCGACATGTCGATCACCGTCGTCGCCGACGTGTCAGTGATCGGCGCCGTGGAGCCACCGCTCGCGGAGGGCCAGCGCATCATCGTGTTCGGCAAGCCCGAGTTCTGGACAGGCCGCGGCACGCTCTCGCTGCGCGCGAAGGAGATTCGCGCGGTCGGCCTCGGTGACCTACTCGCGCAGCTCGCACGGCTGCGCGAGCTTCTCGACGCGGAGGGTCTCTTCGCCGCAGACCGCAAGAAGCCACTTCCATTTCTTCCGCGCAGAGTTGGCCTGATCTGCGGCCGAAACAGCGCCGCGATGCACGACGTGCTCGTGAATGCGCGCGAACGATGGCCGTCGATCCAGTTCACCGTGCGTGAGGTCGCCGTGCAGGGCGTGCAGGCGGTGTCCGCTGTGAGCGAGGCACTGGTCGAGCTCGATGCCCTGCCGGATGTCGACGTCATCGTGATCGCCAGAGGCGGAGGAAGCGTCGAGGATCTCCTGCCATTCAGCAACGAGACTCTCGTGCGCGCGGTGGCCGGTTGCGCAACACCCGTTGTCAGCGCAATCGGGCATGAGCAGGATGCTCCGCTCATCGACTTCGTGGCCGATCTTCGCGCCTCGACTCCTACCGATGCGGCGAAGCGCATCGTGCCCTCCCTCGCGGAGCAGTCGGCACTCATCGCGTCACTTCGTGCGCGATCGCATCGCGTGGTTGTCGGTCAGCTTGATCGTGAGTCGCAGCGTGTCACTGATCTGCGTCGCCGCAGTCGTACTGTCGCGCTCAACGCGATCACGTCTCGCGAGAGCGAGATCGGGCACCTCTCTGCCCGCGTTCGCACGCTCTCCCCTGCAGCAACCCTGGAGCGCGGCTACGCGATCGTGATGAATGCGTCGGGCGTGATCGTCCGCACTCCCGATGAGGCTGACTCGGCCCTCGATATTCGCGTGAGCGGTGGTCGCTTCACCGCCACGCGCACGGATTCATGAGCGAGACAGGGAATACGGTGAGGGAATGACGAAGGCGAAGGATCCCGGCAACGGCTACGAGGCTGCCCGCGATGAGCTCGTGGGCATCGTCGCGAAGCTGGAGGCCGGCGGCATCAGCCTCGAGGAGTCAGTGGCACTCTGGGAACGCGGCGAGGCACTGGCGAAGATCTGCACCGATCTTCTCGACTCAGCCCGTCAGGCCGTCGCAGAAGCCGAGAGCCCTGCGGCAACCGACTGAAGCCCGGCCCAGTCGAGGGTGCCGGCGACCACTGTCGTCAGGCTCGGCTCGACTCGCACGAGTGACCTGCGCTGGTCGCTCTCGAATCGCTGCCAGGTCACGCCATCGATCACGACCGGGTCAAGGGGCGCACCCTTGCCGGTGCGCTCGGGGATGAATCGCTCGCTCGCGGACGCGGACTCGGAGATCTCGACGTACTCCTCCTCGGGAGTCACGTAGCCGATATGCCAGACAGGGTCCGGTGCGGTGGCCTCCGTGGGCTCCCAGCGCACGCTGGTGGGCACGTACTCAGACGTTCCGGCTCCGGCCACGTATACGGGGAAGCCCGCCTGGGCCCTGGCGACGGTGAGGATCGGGTTCACCTCGACTCGCTTGATCGGATCAGGCTGGGGGCGCAGGGTGATGACCAGGATGATCGCCACGAAGGCCAGCACCACGACCAGGGAACGCACCATGTCGCCGACGGTCTGGCGCATTCGTGCGTTCTTGCGACCCGTGGGCTGCGGAGTGGTGGACGACACGAGACCATCATGGGCCACGGCTAAAGTGCGTGCATGACGAGGTTCCTGAATCCGCGGGGTCGATGATGAACGATCAGCCGCGCACCCCTGAGGTGCCCGACCGCAACCTCGCACTCGAACTGGTGCGCGTCACCGAGGCGGCCGCCATGGCCGCCGCCCGCTGGGTGGGACGCGGCGACAAGAACGGTGCCGATGGCGCAGCGGTCAACGCCATGCGCCAGCTCATCGGCACAGTCTCCATGCAGGGCATGGTGATCATCGGCGAGGGCGAGAAGGATGACGCTCCCATGCTCTTCAACGGCGAGCGCGTGGGCGATGGCACCGGCCCTCGCACCGCTGTTGCCGTTGACCCGATCGACGGCACGACCCTGGCAGCCAAGGGCATGCCCAACGCCATCTCGGTGATCGCCGTCACTGAGCGCGGTGCGATGTTCGACCCCAGTGCCGTCTTCTACATGGAGAAGCTCGTGGTCGGCGCTCAGGCCGCCGGAGTCATCGACATCACGGCTCCAATGGCCTGGAATCTCGAGCAGATCGCCAAGGCCAAGAGCGAGCGGGTCGCCGACCTCACGGTGTGCCTGCTCGATCGCCCTCGGCACGATCAACTGGCCGATGAGATCCGATCAGCCGGCGCTCGCATCAAGTTCATCTCCGACGGCGACGTTGCGGGCGCGATCATGGCGGCCCGGCCCGGCACCGGTGTCGATCTGCTCGCCGGCATCGGCGGCACTCCCGAGGGCATCATCGCCGCGTGCGCGATGAGCTGCATGGGAGGTGAGATTCAGGGTCGGCTCTGGCCGAAGGACGAGGCCGAGCGCATCAAGGCGATCGAGGCCGGCCACGAGCTCGGTCGGGTCCTCACGACCACTGACCTCGTGACAGGGGACAACAACTTCTTCTGCGCCACGGGCATCACCGATGGCGAGCTCCTGGAGGGCGTGCGCTACACCCCCCATGGGCCGACCACCCACTCGATCGTGATGCGCAGCAAGAGCGGCACGATCCGTGAGGTGCGCAGTGAGCACGCCCTCGAGAAGCTCTCGTCATACTCGGCGGTCGACTTCGAGTAACCGCTTGCCATGTAACGGCAGCGTGAAACAGGTCACGATCCCGCACTTGCCAGGAATCCTCGTCCCCTGCATGATGCTCAGCGATGTCACCGCTTACATCCTGAAAGGCTTCCATGATCTCCCTGAGCTCGCAGGGGGCCGCTGCACTGCAGCAGGCTCGCGCGCAGCTCGCCGCTGCCCTGCGCAAGGACCCAGGCGTCGATGACCTCCTGGCACGCTTCGATCGCTGGGGGCCCGATCTCTGGAATGGCCTCGTCGGCGCGTACGACGCCGAGACCGTGCTTCCGCGTTTCGTCGAATTGATCGCGCAGGCTCATCGGGACCGCAGCAAGGAGCTTCGCGCGCGCGACCGGGAGCGGCTGCTGCAGCCCGACTGGTTCCAGCGACCTGAGGCCATCGGCTACGTCGCCTATGCAGATCGCTTCGCCGGCGATCTCGCGGGAGTGCAGTCGCACATCGACTACCTGAGCGATCTAGGTGTCACGTACCTGCATCTCATGCCGCTGCTCGAGCCGCGCCCGGCACCAAATGACGGCGGTTACGCGGTCATGGACTACCGCAAGGTTCGCAGCGACCTCGGCACGATGAAGAACCTGCGCGAGCTCGCGGGTGCACTCCACGAGGCCGGAATCGCACTGACCCTCGACCTCGTGCTCAATCACGTAGCCCAGGAGCACGCCTGGGCGGTGGCGGCCCGGAAGGGCGATGCCGCCAAGCGCGACTACTTCCTGACTTACCCGGATCGCACCCTGCCCGATGAGTACGAGAAGTCACTGCCCGAAGTGTTCCCGGCCTTCGCTCCCGGCAACTTCACCTGGGA
>JBJSWO010000048.1:0-4560 GCA_046085905.1 Actinomycetes bacterium
GGTCTTCGCCCACGCCGTGCAGCCCGCAGCCCAGCGCTGGCTCTCCCCCGAGCATGCCGGGCAATGGGACGCGGTCCTCCTGCACGACATTCCGGGCCTGGCCCTCAAGCGCGGAGTCGCCCCGCAGCCGATCGCCCCGGCACCGGGCGTCGCCGAGGATCTCGTCGGGCTGCTCGATGCGGGCCAGGGCGTGGTGGTGCTGCACCATGCGATCAGCTCGTGGCCGGCTTGGGAGGGCTGGGCCGAGGCGATCGGCGGACGCTTCCTCTACGCCCCCGGCACCCTGCGCGGCGTCGACCTTCCCTCGTCGGGCTACCGGGTGGGCCCCTTCACTGTCACCGTCACCGCGCCCGAGCACCCGATCTGCGCGGGGGTCACCGACTTCGCGGTCGACGATGAGCTCTACTTCGCGCCAGTGCTCACCGACCGCATCACCCCGATCCTGGGTCACGATGCCGACATGAGCGGCGAGCTCTTCCAGGACACCTTCGACGAGGTCAGCCACGGATCCTCCACCGGCGTGACCTGCGCCGGGCGGCCCGCCGATGGCGGCCTGCACGGGGGCAGCACCCTGATGGGCTGGACCACCACCGCCGGCCACAGCCCGATCGCCACCTTGCTCATGGGCGATGGCCCCGGCACCTTCGCCGATGGGATGTTCCGTCGGCTGCTGGGCAATGCCCTTGATTGGGTGTCGTCCGATGAGGCCAAGGCCGAGGCAGCCGCCCACCCGTTCGCGATCCCGCTGCCGTAAGGGCACGCAACCACGTCCGCCACGACACGGATCTCGCTCCCGACATGCGAGAGGGGGCGGTGCAGCTCTCGCTGCACCGCCCCTTCTGCGTGACGGACTACTTGCGGCGACGAGCCGTGCGAGCCGCGAGCGCCATGGCGACGATCAGCGCGGCGCCGTTGAACAGCTGGGTCACGTAGCTCGGCGCACCTGCGAGCTGCAGGCCGTTGACGCCGGTGGCCAGGAGCAGGATCGCCACGATGGTGCCGACGACGTTGACACGGCCCGGGCGAATCTGGGTGGCGCCGAGGAAGACGGCCGAGAAGGCCGGCAGGAGATACGGCGTGCCCATTTCGGTCGTGCCCGTAGCGGTGCTCGAGAGCAGGACGATGCCGGCGAATGCTGCCACCACAGCAGAGGCGACGAAGGACAACGTGACGACCTTGCCGACCTTCACGCCTGCCAGACGGGCAGCGACGGGGTTGCCGCCCACGGCGTAGAGGTAGCGACCACCCGGGGTGTACTCGAGGACCCACCAGATGAGCAGAGCGATGATCGCCGCGTAGTACACAGCGGCCTGCACGCCGAACCAGGTCTGGCGGGCGAAATCGAGGAACGGGCCGTAGCCGTCCTCGCCGAGAACCTGCTGGCCACCACCGGTGATCATGAAGGCAACCGCGGCAAGCACCGAACTCATGCCCAGAGTGCCAATGAACGAGTCGACCTTGAATTTCACGACCACGAGGGCGTTCAGCAAGCCGATGCAGACGGCGATGAGGAGCGCTCCGCCGACAGCGAAGACGACGCCCTTGTGCTGCAGGAGTGCCCACGACGTGAAGCAACCGGACACCGACATCGTGGCCGCGATCGTAAGGTCGAAGGCTCCGGCGGCCACGGGGATGATCAGGCCGAGGGCGACGATGGCGCTGACGGCCTGGAAGGCCAGCACGGTCTTGGCATTGTCGACCTGGAAGAACAGCGACGGGATCCACAGGGAGAAGACGATGATGAGGGCGAGCCACACGTAGACGCCGCTGAAGCGGTCAAAACCGAAATTGATTCGGCGGCGGGGTGCTGCTTGGACTTCTGACATCGAGGTGACTCCGGTTTCTTCGCGGTTGAGGGTAATGAGCGTGGGGGCTAGGCGGCGGGTTCGCTGCTGTCGCGGCCGATGGATGCGGCGGTGATGTTGTCGTTCGTGAGCTTCGAGCCCTTGAGGACATCAACTGCCTTGCCTCGACGCATGATGATCACGCGATCGCAGACGCGCACGAGCTCTTCATGATCGGTGGAGGCCACCATGACGGCGGTGCCCTGGGCGGCAGCCTCATCGACCAGGCGATGGATATCGGCCTTCGCACCGACATCGACGCCCTGGGTGGGCTCATCGAGGATGAGCACCTTGGGCTCCTGGCGCATCCATCGTGCGATGACCACCTTCTGCTGATTGCCGCCCGAGAGCTGCGCCATCGTGTACTCGGAATTGCGCGGACGCACATCGAGCTTGTCGAGCCACTCGTTGACGTCTGAGCGCTCCGAGCTGCGGCGCAGGAATCCGAGGTTCATGTGGTGGCCCGGGTTCACGATGGTGATGTTCTCGCGCAGGGTCTGGTCCATCAGCGAGGCATTGGCGTGACGCTCGGCGGGAACGAGCGCGATACCGCGGTCGATCGAGATGTCCGGGCGGCACTCCGGAAGTTCCTGTCCCTGGAGGAAGACCTGGCCGTATCGGTTGTGACCGCCGAAGACGAGTGAGGCAATCTCCTCTCGGCCCGAGCCGGTAATGCCCGCGAATCCGACGACCTCGCCCGCGTGGATGGTGAGATCAAGTTCGCTCACGGTGCCTCCGCTGACGCCCTTGAGCTCGAGAACGGGCTCCCCATGCTCACGCGCGTCGGCATCGGTGACGTGCTCGTCGAGCTTGCGACCGACGACCAGCTCGATGAGCTCTTCCTCGGTCAGCCCTTCGACCGGGCGGGTGATGATGTGCTTGGCATCGCGCAGCACGGTGACCGAGTCGGCCATCTCGAAGACCTCATCGAAGTGATGCGACACGAACAGAACGGCGATGCCGCGATCAGCGACGCCGCGCACGAGCTTGTAGAGACGCTGTGCCTCGGCACCCGGGAGATTGGCAGTGGGCTCATCGAGGATGAGCATCTTGGTCTCGCTGCCGCGAGTCGACATCGCGCGCGCGATGGCCACCGCGGTGCGCTCTGACATCTGGAGTGCACCCACGGGCATGCGCACGTTGATGTCGTATCCGAGTTCCTTCAGGGCGTCGCGAGCCGCATTGCGCTCCTTCTTCCAGCTGATGGTCTTGGTGACACCGGTGATGTAGCCCTGGCCGATCGCCATGTTGTCGACGGCGTCGAGGTTGGCCACGAGGCCGAGATCCTGGTGCACGAAGCGAAGGCCCACGGCCTCACTGGCAGTGGCGTTGGAGAAGACGAGCTCCTCGCCGCCCACGGTGACGGACGTGCCGGGCTCGGGCTCGTGGAAGCCGGCGAGGATCTTGATGAGGGTTGACTTGCCACAGCCGTTCTGGCCGACGAGGGCACGAACCTCACCGGGCTGGACGTCGATGCTCACGTGATCGAGTGCGGTCTGCCCGCCGAAGATCTTCGTTGCGTCGCGAACCGACAGTGCCGTGGTCATTCAGCCTCCCTCAATGTCTGTCGAACACTAGTGCCGTAATTCCAATTTGCAAGGTCTTCCTAGTATTTTTCCCGAGCCGCCCGGTTCCTGATCGGTAGAACCTCAGCGAAGATCTCGGATTGGTAACGATGAGTCCCCCGGTCGATGACTCAGCACGACCTGCAGGCGCTATTCGGCATCGAGTACGGCGTGTGCCGCGGCCAGCCGCGCCACCGGAACTCGGCTCGGCGAGCACGACACGTAGTTGAGGCCGAGCCTCTCGCAGAGGGCAATCGAGGCGGGATCGCCGCCGTGCTCCCCGCAGATACCCAGCTTGATGTCGGGTCGTGCCGATCGCGCCTTTGCCGCAGCGATCTCCATCAGCCCGGCGACACCGGCCTCGTCGAGCTCGGAGAACGGGCTCACGGTCAGGAGACCGCGCTCGAGGTAGGTGCCCAGCATGCGGCGCTCGACATCGTCACGAGAGAAGCCGTACGTGAGCTGCGTGAGGTCGTTGGTGCCGAAGGAGATGAACTCGGCCCATTGCGCGAGCTGATCGGCCATGAGCGCGGCGCGCGGAGTCTCGACCATGGTGCCGATCGAGAACGGCACGACGATGCCGGTGCGAGATGCGACTTCCTGGTTGACCCGACGAATGAGACGAAGGCTCATCAGCAGCTCATCGGGGATCGACACCAGCGGGATCATCACCTCGAGGGTCGGGGCGATGCCGTGCTGGGTGTTGACGTCGATCCAGGCGTTGAACAGGCCCTCGACCTGCGCCGGGTAGAGACCCTCGTGGATGAGCGCGAGGCGCACGCCGCGCACGCCCAGCATGGGGTTCTCCTCGTGCAGGCTCTCCGCCATCTTGGTCCAGGCCTCGTCGACGACCTCGTGCTCGGTCGGCAGGAATTCGTGCATCGGCGCATCAAGCAGGCGCACGGTGACGGGGCGATCGCCGACAGCGAGCAGGAGATCGCGGAAGTCCTCGCGCTGCGCCTCGGCCAGTGCCGCTAGCGCTGCTTCCTCTTCCTCCGGGCTCGTGGACAAGATCACGCGGCGGATGAACGGCAGACGATCGCCGAGGAACATGTGTTCGGTGCGGCACAGGCCGATGCCCTCAGCGCCGTTGTCCATGGCCACGCCCGCATCGACTCCGGTGTCGGGGGTCGCGCGAATGCCGAAGCGGC
>JBJSWO010000049.1:0-6536 GCA_046085905.1 Actinomycetes bacterium
GCCCTCGCCGTAGAGGATGTCGAACTCGGCCTGCGTGAACGGCGGCGCGACCTTGTTCTTGACGACCTTGACGCGGGTGCGGTTGCCCACGGCCTCGGTGCCGCCCTTGAGAGTCTCGATGCGGCGCACGTCGAGTCGCACGGAGGCGTAGAACTTCAGCGCCTTGCCGCCGGTCGTGGTCTCGGGCGAGCCGAACATCACGCCGATCTTGTCGCGCAACTGGTTGATGAAGATCGCGGTGGTGTTGGTGTTGCTCAGTGCACCGGCCATCTTGCGCAGTGCCTGGCTCATCAGCCGAGCCTGCAGGCCCATGTGACTGTCGCCCATCTCACCCTCGATCTCGGCACGGGGCACGAGTGCGGCGACGGAGTCGATGACGATGAGGTCGATGGCACCCGAGCGCACCAGGGTGTCGGCGATCTCGAGGGCCTGCTCACCCGTGTCGGGCTGGGCCACGTAGAGGTTGTCGAGATCGACACCGAGCTTGGAGGCGTAATCGGGATCGAGAGCGTGCTCGGCATCGATGAAGGCGGCCAGACCGCCCTGGGCCTGGACGTTGGCGATGGCGTGGAGGGCCACGGTGGTCTTGCCCGAGGACTCGGGGCCGTAGACCTCGACGATGCGACCACGCGGGTAGCCGCCGATGCCGAGAGCGATATCGAGGGCGATGGAGCCGGTCGGGATGACCTCGACGGGCGCACGGCCGTCTTCGCCGAGGCGCATGACCGAGCCCTTGCCGAAAGCTCGCTCGATCTGGGCGAGTGCGGTCTCGAGGGCCTTCTCGCGGTCGTTGGCGGTGCTTGCCATGGTGGCTCCTGTTCGTCGTGATGTCGCGGTTGACGTCGTGTCATCGGAACCTAGGCGGACCCTCTGACACTGGTGGCCTAGTGATTCCCGGCTGGGGATCACCGGTCACCCGGCGTCACATCCAGGAGGCTATATCGAACAGACGTTCGAATGGAAGCGACACGCCGAGATCCGCGTGTCGTGGCCGATTCACGAGGGAAGTGCTCAACCGGAGTGCGGGCCGTGGTCGAGCTTCTCCCCCACGGCTGCCCGAACGGCGGCATCGTCGCGTGGCAGGCCTACGGCCGCATAGGCATCGATGAGCCGCTGGGGGTCTTCGTTCCAGGCCCCGTACTCGAGTACCTCGGCCCGCCCCGGACCCAGGATCCGATTGAGATCGGCCGCGGCCCGGATCAGCCACTCATTGGTCGTGGCAATGACCGACTCGGCCGACTCATTGCCCGGCCACCAGCCGCTGCGAGCCGCCTCGGCCGCATCGCGGATATTGAGCAGGTAGACGATGCCGGGCATCAGCTTGTTCAGGAAGAGCAGGTAATCGAGCAGGAGGTCGTAGTCGGGGAAATGCCCCGGCTCGTAGCGGACCTCCTTGAAACCCACGACCTCGGTGTCCTTGCCCGGACGCAGCACGGTCTCGACCACATGACGGCGAAGATCGGCGAGGACATCAGCCGGGCTCAACTTGGCCGAGCCGTACCAGGGGTGGTTGGGCTTGCCCGAACTGTGCCGATCGGCGGTCTCGGCCACCGACTGCACGTAATCGTGCAGGCCGCGAAAGGCGTTGTAGTTCTCGCCACGCACCAGCACGCCGGGAAGTGCGTTCAAAGTCGCCTGGATGGCTGTGCTGCCCGTGCGCCCATAGGTCACCACGGTGAGGTACCGAAGTGGCTTGCGGCGCATGCATCGAGCCTAGCCGCGAAACAGCGGGCGCTAGGTGAGCGTCGACGGAACCTCGACGGTGTTGCACACCGCGCGCCAGATCTCCTTGGTGTCGATTCCGGCGTCGATGGCGCCTTGCGCGCAGACGCCGAGGTCAGGCAGAACGACGTCACGGGCCCAGGAGTGGGCGTAACTGGGGCCGAGGACTTCCTCCATGCGCTCCCAGAAGTCGGTCAGGCGCACGCTCAGACCATGAGCGGAGCGACTGGCTCCGTCTCTGCCTCGGCAATATGCGTGCTCACCGAGGACAGGACATCAGACAGGGGCACCTCGAGGGCATCGCAGATCGCCGCGAGCAGTTCGGAGGATGCTTCCTTCTGGCCGCGCTCGACCTCGGAGAGATAGCCGAGGGAGACTGCTGCGGCGGCAGACACATCGCGAAGGGTGCGGCCTTGATCCTGCCGACGACGGCGCAGCTCATCGCCGATCACATGTCGCAGCACGATCATGGTCACTCCCTTCTAGTCCTGCTAAGCCTAACGCGCGCGGCTGACTTCGCATTCCCGACGAGGAAATCCGGGCCGATGCTTACCCGACCCTTACGCGTGCCCCGAGACTGCGCACGCGGTGGCCAGGTCGATGACTGCCGCGGTAGCCGCTGCACGCACGGCGGCGCGTTCACCCGGAAGATTCAGGTGTCGGGTTGTCGTGCGACCGCTTGCGCGCTCGTGAACCGCGATCCAGACGCTTCCCGCGGTCTGACCGTCCAGGGAATCCGGGCCGGCCACGCCAGTCGTCGACAGGCCGAGATCGGCATCGAGTACCTCGCACACCCGACGAGCGAGTTCACCGGCCACCTGCTCGCTGACCACGTGCTCGAGATCGCTCGCGCGCAGGCCCAGCACGCTGCCCTTGATGTCGGTCGCATAGGCCACGACTCCCCCGCGAAAGACCGCTGAGCAGCCGGGTACATCGGCGATGGTCGCCGAGACCTGCCCGGCGGTCAGGGACTCCGCCGTCGCGACCGTGAGACCGCGCTCGAGGCATGCGGCAACGAGTTCGACGGAGGTCATCGCACCATTCCGTCAGGAGAGGCACTTCCGCGCGGCTGACGACGCAGGCGCAGGGCATGGCGAACGTAGTCGAGTCCGGTGACAAGCGTGAGCACGACAGCGATGCCCATGGCCACCTGCGACAGCGGGATCCACCAGCTGATCGACGGCAGGTCGACGAGATACATCGTGATGGCGACGGTCTGCGCGAGGGTCTTGGCCTTTCCGCCACGACTGGCCGGGATCACGCCGTGCCGAATCACCCACACGCGCAGCGCCGTGACACCGAGTTCGCGCGCCAGGATCACGATGGTGATCCACCAGGCGAGATCGGCCATGATCGACAGCGAGATGAGCGCGACACCGGTCAGGGCCTTGTCGGCGATCGGGTCGGCGATCTTCCCGAAGGTCGTGACCTGGCCGCGCCTGCGCGCGATGGCGCCGTCAAGAAGGTCGGTGATGGAGGCGAGCACGAACACGAGCGCTGCGAGATCGCGCAGGCCACCGCGCTCGCCGTCGTCTGTGAGCAGCAGCCAGGCCATGAGCGGGACGCACAGCACGCGGAATGCGGTCAGCGCATTCGGGATGTTCAGGATGCGGGTGTCGCCAACGCGATCACCGGCATGATCGAGCTGACTCACGCGCACTCCGCGATGAGGTCGACACCGTCGGTGCCCACGACCTCGCACTCGAGCACATCGCCCACCGACACCTCGCGATCACCGATGAACACGAGGGTGCCCGCGTCATCGGGACCCTGATGACCCGAGCGGCCGACGGCAATGCGATCACCCTCGTCATTGGCCTCGACGGACTCAACGAGAACGCGCACGCTCATGCCGATGCGATCCTCGGCGCGCTGGAGCATGATCTCCTCGGCGAGAGCGGTGACCTCCTCGACGCGGGCTCGAATGAGATCGTCGTCGACCTTGCCTTCGAGTGTTGCTGCCTCGGTGCCGTCCTCGTCGCTGTAGCCGAAGACCCCGACGGCATCCATGCGAGCGCGTTCGATGAAGTCGAGAAGGTCGGCGAACTCCTCATCGGTCTCGCCCGGGAAGCCGACGATCACGTTGCTGCGAATACCGGCCTCGGGCGAGAGCGTGCGAATCTGGTCGATGAGCGAGAGGAACTCCTCGGTGCCGCCGAATCGACGCATGCGTCGCAGCACCGTCGGGCTCGAGTGCTGGAACGAGAGATCGAAGTACGGCGCGACGATCGGCGTTTTCGCGATCGCGGCCAGCAGGCCTGGGCGCACCTCGGCCGGCTGCAGGTAGGCCACGCGGATGCGATCGATTCCCTCGACCGCGCCGATCTCGCCCAGGAAGGTCTCGAGCAAACGGAGATCGCCGAGATCCTTGCCGTACGAGGTCGAGTTCTCGCTGACGAGCACGACCTCGCGCACGCCCTCGCCCGCGAGCCAGATGATCTCGGCCATCACATCTGCCGGCGGACGCGAGACGAAGGAGCCGCGGAAGGACGGAATCGCGCAGAACGCGCAGCGGCGATCGCAGCCCGAGGCGAGCTTCACCGGGGCCACCGGACTGCCGTCGAGGCGCCGACGCAGCACGGGCGGTGCCCAGGCGGTGTCGACCTCGGGCATCTGCGCGTGACCGGGAATCGAGGCCGCGGCCGCATCACGATCGACAGGCGAGATCGGCAGGAGGTGACGGCGATCCTTCGGGGCATGCGGCACGTGTGCCTGGCCGCCCACGATCGAGCGCAGGCGCTCGGCAATGTCGGGATAGTCGTCGAAGCCCAGCACGGCGTCGGCCTCGGGCAACGACTCCGCGAGCTCGGCACCGTAGCGCTCCGACAGGCAGCCCACCGCGACGACGGTCTGCGGCCCCGTGCCGAGTTCCTTCAGGTCTGCGGCTGCGAGAACCGCGTCGATGGAGTCCTTCTTCGCGACCTCGACGAAACCGCAGGTGTTCACGAGTACCGCGCTGGCATCGGCGGGATCGTCGACGATTGTCCAGCCGGCTGCCGCCAGTCGGCCGGCAAGCTCCTCGGAGTCGACCTCATTGCGGGCACAGCCCAGGGTTACCAGGGCGACGGTGTCAGGTGTGCTCACTCCCCCAGCCTACGCAGGCGCAGCCGGGTCGACCTCAGTAGTCGATCTGCGGTGACTGGGAGTCGAAGTACTCGGCGATCTCATCCGGGTCGAGGCCGATGATCGGCGCCATCATCCGCAGTTGGCCCCGCGCGTACACGGCACCACCGCACAGGCTGAAGTCGTCGGCTTCCATGGCCTCGATGATGGTGGCACGCATCCGGGTGGCCGCAGCGACATCGGCCACCGTGAGCCCCGCGCTCTCACGAGCCGAGCGCAGACGCAGACCGACCGTCATCCGTCCCACCCCCAAGCCCTGCCGACACCAGTGCTGAGAAACCTAGCCGCGATCCTTGTGCCCCGCAGGAGGATTGAGTCACTGCTTCGAGTGACGCACGCGCACCGCGTCCGAGTGGAACGCAGGTCTAGCCCTCGCCCCGGATCAGCGCGAGGACGGAGGGAAGCTCCTCGGGAGTGACCAGCACGTCGCGGGCCTTGGAGCCCTCGCTCGGGCCCACCACGCCGCGCGACTCCATGAGATCCATGAGCCGTCCGGCCTTGGCGAATCCGACGCGCAGCTTGCGCTGGAGCATCGAAGTGGAACCGAACTGGGTCGATACGACGAGCTCGACGGCCTGCAGCAGCACGTCGAGGTCATCGCCGATATCGGCGTCGATCTCCTTGTTGCTGCTCGGAGCCGCGGTGACCTCGTCGATGAACTGGGCATCCATCTGCGACTTCGCATGCGCGACGACTGCGCGGATCTCGTTCTCGGAGACGAAGGCACCCTGGATGCGCAGCGACTTGTTCGCGCCCATCGGCAGGAACAGGCCATCACCCTGGCCGACGAGCTTCTCGGCACCGGGCTGGTCGAGGATGACACGACTGTCGGCGAGGCTCGACGTCGCGAAAGCGAGGCGGCTCGGAACATTCGCCTTGATCAGGCCGGTGACGACGTCGACGCTCGGGCGCTGCGTGGCGAGCACCAGGTGAATGCCGGCTGCGCGGGCGAGCTGGGTGATGCGCACGATCGAATCCTCGACATCGCGCGGGGCGACCATCATGAGATCGGCGAGCTCGTCGACGATGACGAGCAGGTATGGATACGGCTCGAGCACGCGCTCACTGCCCGGCAGGGGCGTGACCTTGCCGGAGCGCACGGCCTTGTTGAAGTCGTCGATGTGACGGAAGCCGAAGTGCGCGAGATCGTCGTAGCGGCGATCCATCTCCTTGACGACCCACTGCAGGGCGTCGGCAGCCTTCTTGGGGTTCGTGATGATCGGCGTGATCAGGTGCGGAACGCCTTCGTACGCAGTGAGTTCCACTCGCTTGGGATCGACCAGGATCATGCGCACCTCCTGCGGGGTGGCGCGCATCAGGATCGAGGTGATCAGCGAGTTGATGCAACTGGACTTGCCTGCACCGGTGGCGCCGGCCACGAGGATATGCGGCATCTTCGCGAGGTTCGCGACGATGAATCCGCCCTCGACATCCTTGCCGAGTGCGACGACCATCGGGTGCTGCTCGGAGACGGCCGACTTGCTGCGCAGCACGTCGCCGAGTGCCACGAGCTCGCGGTCGGTATTCGGGATCTCGATGCCGATGGCCTTCTTGCCCGGGATCGGGCTGAGAATGCGCACGTCGGCGCTGGCCACCGCGTAGGCAATGTTCTTGCTCAGCGCGGTGACGCGCTCGACCTTCACGCGCGGCCCGACAGTCACCCGCTACGAGATCGAGCTCGGCCCGAGCGT
>JBJSWO010000050.1:0-10224 GCA_046085905.1 Actinomycetes bacterium
TGCGGCTGCGCCGAGATCCCGCAGCAGCTGAACGCGCGCCTTGAGAATGAACGACAGGTTGACGCCGAATGCACCGCCGACACCAAGGTCACGTGCGTAGACCAGTCCGTGGTAGCTCGGATCAGGCTGGTTGTAATTCGGGAAGCGCTCGGGGTACTTCGCGTAGTCGAAGGTGCCGCCATCGACGATGACACCGGCGACGGCTGTTCCGTGACCACCGAGGTACTTCGTCGCCGAGTGCACGACGACGTCGGCGCCGAACTCGAGCGGCTTGATCAGGTACGGGGTTGCGACCGTGTTATCGATGATCAGCGGAACGCCGAACTCGTGGGCAACCGTGGCCACGCCCTCGATGTCGAGGATGTCGTTGCGAGGATTCGAGATGGACTCGCCGAAGAAAGCCTTCGTGTTCGGACGGATCGCTGCTCGCCACGAGTCGAGATCGTCGGGATTCTCGACGAACGACACCTCGATGCCCAGCTTGGGCAGCGTGTAGTGGAACAGGTTGTAGGTGCCGCCGTACAGCGAGGGGCTCGAGACGACGTGATCGCCGGACTCCGCGATGTTCAGGATCGCGAGGGTCTCAGCGGCCTGGCCTGAGGCGACCAGCAGTGCGGCGAGACCTCCTTCCAGGGCCGCCACGCGATCCTCGACCGCAGCCTGCGTCGGGTTCATGATGCGGGTGTAGATATTGCCCAGTTCCTTCAGCGCAAAGAGGTTTGCCGCATGGGTCGTATCGTTGAAGACGTACGACGTTGTCATGTAGATCGGCAGTGCTCGTGCGTTGGTGGACGCGTCAGGCGACTGACCGGCGTGGATCTGAAGGGTGTCGAACGACCAGGTGCTGCTCACAGGTACTCCTACTGATTCGGGTACGCGCAATGCGTACGTCAATGACGATGCCTACTGATGGGCCTTGGCTCTCGCCAGACCCGCGCTTGCCCCCGAGGGGGCCAGGTCTTCTCTCGGAGCACCCCACCGCGGTTGGAGGGTTGCCGTCCAGCTAGCCGAGACTTAGCACTGGCACTCGTGACCTGCGGAAAAAGTAGCACAGCCACGGACCCCTGACATCTCCACGCGTGCCCCGAGGCTCATGAGACCGGGAGCGCCCGAGCCCCTCGACACGCCTCGCGGCTGAGCCCGCTCATCATCTCCCGCCAGTCCCTCGGCGACAGACCCGCAGTAATGGATCGCCCGAGCAACTGCGCGAGCGCGTACTCAGGGTCCTCCTCGTGAACCCGATCGAGGGCCGCGACCGCGCGGACCCCGTCACCGTTCAGCCAGGCGAGAAGCGCCGTGACGGTCCCTATCGGGGCGATGACCCCGGCGGGAGCGCAGCGCAGGAGCCCGGCAGCCCGATCGAAGGCTCGATGCGGATCATGGTCGACCGAATGCGCCACCTCCCACAGAACGGTGTCGCGCACGCGCGTATCGCAGAGCCAGGCCAGTACCTCGGCATCTCGGTGGGGATCCGTGGGCCTGGGCGTGAGCAGTGCCTCACGAACGAGGTCGATCGCCTCGTCGCGCCAGTCATCAAGATGAAGGGCCGGATCGGCGGCCTCAGTGATCCGCGCGTGACGCACCAGGGGCAGCATCTCTGCCTGGCGCTCCGGGTTGGCGGCGCAGAGAGCGAGAACCGCATCACGATCTGGCAGTCGAGCCACGCCCGCCAGCGCAAAGCGGGCCGCGACCGCATCAGCCGTGGCGGGATCCACCTCAGTGCCAGCGGCCGGGCAGCACTCGGGCTCCTGGCACAGATAGCTCCACCAGTGGTTGTCGACCACGAGCAAGGCGTCCCTGACCCCGCACTCCGTGTCTCGGAGGATTTTGAGGAGGGAGGCAACCAGACTCTGCCCTCGCAGTCGGCCACTCTCGTCGCGTTCGACCTGACGGGCTGCCGGCACGACACAGATGATGACCTCGTCGTGCGCGCGCTGGTGCGCCATCACCGCATCGATCCACGGTTCGTGTGATGCCCCGTCAGGTGGAAGATCCAGGCGCATCGTGAGTCGCACGCACCCGGTGTCCAGCCACATCACGACAAGGCTGTCAGTCGGAGTGAAACCGACGATGAAAGGCAGGCTCGCGACAATCGAGTCGGGGCCGGTAATGACAAGTTCGGAGGTGTGCATGCAGGAACTGTGCGACCAGGAGCGCACGCCGGGAATCACGATCGGGAATCTGTGCAGGAACAGTCACTGCTGTGGAAAAAGGGACCGGCCGTCGAAGGCTTCCCCTCCTGCGACGGCCGGTCAGTCAGAACCCTAGGCCTAGCTCGTCAGTGACCTGACACCGACACGCCGAAAGTCAGTCGGTCGCACTACTTGGCGGCTGCGAACTTCTCGCCCGCCTTGCGATACCAGCCGATCAGGCAGCCGATGCCCACGATGATCTGCGGGACATACGAGCTGGCACGCCAGACGAGATCGGCAGCCGTGGCATCGCCCTTGGAGGCACCGAGGCTGACCAGGATGGTGATCATCAGGGCATCGACCGTGCCGAGGCCGCCCGGCGTGATCGGGACCATGAGCATGATCTGGCTGATACCGAAGGCCGCGAAGGCAGCGATCATCGAGGTACCCGGGTTATCCCAGCCCTGCACGCCACGGAGCGCGACATAGAGGATCAGGAACTGGGTGAGCGAGACAGCGATCTGGGCACCCGTGATCGCTGCCCAGCGCGCCTTGAGCAGTCCGTACATGTCGACCCGGAACTTCGTCAGCGGCGGCACGAGATCGGTGGTGGCCAGGGCCTTGATCCGGCCGCGCAGGGGGTTGATCAGCTTGTTGCCCAGATGCCCGAGCGCGATGGCCAGGCGCTCGGAGCGCATCACCAGCACGAACAGGACGATCGCGACGATCAGGATGCCCAGGCCCAGGAGTCCGACAGCCGTGTAGGAGTTCTCGCCGCCGGCCAGGGTCAGTGCGACTACGCCGAGGATCGGGAAGCCGAGGCTGATGAAGGTGCTCCAGATGCCGACCGCGGTGATGGCCGCCGTGCTGGCGGTGGGCGTCACGCCGAATGTGCTGAGCATCCCGTACTGCACGGCAAGACCCACGGCGCCACCGGCCGGCACGCCATTGCTGATGGCAAACGCTGCCTGGTTGATCTGCTCCGAGCGCCAGAACTTCAGGCCGGGGGTTGCCGCCTTGAACGGGAATCCGTAGGCGAGCAGATACAGCAGCACCGTGACGACCACCAGGATCATCGCGGCCGCACCCATCGACTGCAGGGAGTTCCAGGCGTCCTGATAGCTGCCGATCTGCGGGATGACCTTCCAGAAGATCAGGACGATGAAGGCAATGCCGATGATCCCGAGGATGATGGACTTCTTGGGGTCCAGCTTGCTGGACGCGTCACCCGCAGAGGACGGATTCTTGCTGGCACCATTGGACGTCTGCTCATCGCTCATGTGCGGAGCCTGCCATAGATTCCCGAAAACGGGGGCCCCCTGCAGGGGCGAAACACGGGCGCGGCAGTATTCCCCTATGCGCCTGGATCACATCTCTTACGCGTGCACCTCGGCAGAGCTCGCTGACACCGTTCAGCGCATCGGCTCGGATCTCGGAGCGACCTTCGTCGACGGCGGTCGCCACCCCTCCTTCGGTACCCGCAATTTCGTTCTCCCCCTCGCGGGCGGCTGCTACATCGAGGTCGTATCGGCACTCGATCACCCTTCCGCAGACAAGGCGGCATTCGGCCGTGCCGTCCAGCAGCGCGCGAATGAGGGCGGCGGCTGGATGAGCTGGGTTGTCGCCGTCGACGACGTGGCTGTCGTGGAACAGCGACTCGGCCGCGAGGCGCGCGCGGGGCACCGCATTCGCCCCGATGGAGTCGAGCTGACCTGGAAGCAGATCGGCGTCCTCGACGTCATGGACGATCCGCAGCTGCCGTTCTTCGTCGAGTGGAGCGGCGACCGCAGCCTTCATCCCTCGGCCGGCGCCGGTCAGGTCGCCATCGATCGCATCGAGATCTCGGGCGACTCCGATCGCATCTGCACCTACCTGGGCGAGCCCAGTGATCATCCCCTCGATGAGATCGATGTCGTATGGGTGTCCGATGACGAGCCCGGCGTTCTCGCCGTGACCTTCACGACGCCCCACGGCCTCGTGCGCATCGACTAGCATCCTCGCCATCGGCCTAGGGGGAACACATGAGCGCAGAAGATCGAATTCCTGAGGGCCTGAAGTCCAGCGCCGGCGTTACCTGGCGCATCCTGGTGCTCCTGGCCGGCCTCTTCGTCATCGGCATGGTCCTCAACACCATTTTCGCGGTCGTCTTCGCACTCTTCTTCGCCATGCTGGTCACCGCGTGGACCCAGCCGGTGATGAACCTGTTCCACAAGATCATGCCCAAGGTCATCGCGATGATCCTGGCCCTGCTCGTGATCATCTCCGCGATCGTGGCGATCCTGTTCGTCGTCGTCAGCTCCTCGATCAGCGAAGGACCCAAGCTGGTCGCCTCGATCACGACCGGCTTCGATGACATCAAGCAGTGGCTGCAGACTGGACCCCTGCACTTATCCGACAGTTCCCTGAACAACCTGCTTGACCAGGCCAAGACCGCGAGCGGAAATGTCGCCAAGGGCTTCCTGGGTGACGCACTCGGAGCGCTGGGTTCGATCGGCACCATCGTCATCGGCGGATCGGTGTTTATCTTCGGAGTCATCTTCTTCCTGATGACCCCGAACGCGATCTGGAACTGGCTGCTCAGCTGGATCCCCAAGAAGGCCGCGAACCACATCGACACCAGTGGGCACATCGCCTGGGACTCCATCTCGGGCTACACGCGCGGCATCGTGATCGTGGCACTGTGCGATGCCACCCTGGTCTTCATCGGACTGCTGATACTGCAGGTGCCCCTTGCTCCTGCCCTCGCGGCCGTGGTCTTCATCGGTGCCTTCATCCCCGTGATCGGTGCCCCGGTCGCCACCTTCTTCGCAGCAATCGTTGCCCTGGCCGAGCGCGGTCCGATCATCGCTTTGCTGGTGGTGGTTCTCACGATCATCGTCGGTTCCTTCGACGGAGACGTCCTGCAGCCCCTGGTCATGGGCAAGGCGGTGAATCTCCACCCGCTGGCCATCATCATTGCCATCGCCGCGGGATCGCTCACCCTGGGCATCGTGGGCGCACTGATCGCCGTACCGATTGCGGGTGCCCTGTACGGCGTGCTCAAGTACGTGACGAACAAGGATCCCGACCGGCCTTATCAGTCGTATGTCGAGCCGATCGTCACCGACCCGAAGTAATCACGCGCCCCTGTGGGCGACGACCCAGCAACCCTCGAGGTGATCGTCGAGGACGCCCATGGCCTGCAGGGCAGCATGCATGGTGGTCGGACCGATGAACACGAAGCCCCGCTGCTTCAGCGCCTTGCTCAGCTCTCTCGACTGCTCTGAGGTCGCAGAGATGTCCGACACCTCGCGCGGCCGCGGCCGCCGTGCTTGAGCGAACGACCAGACCAGGTCGTTGAGCACGCCGTCGCCATCGCTCTCCTGCCAGGCCAGAAGCGCTCTCGCATTCGTGATGGTGGCTTCGATCTTGGCGCGATTGCGCACGATGCCTGCATCGGAGAGCAGCCTCGCTCGATCCCCCTCCCCGAACGCGGCAATCCCCTCGACATCAAACCCGACGAAGGCGGAGCGAAAAGCCTCGCGCTTGCGCAGGATCGTCAGCCACGAGAGGCCGGACTGGAACGCCTCGAGCGTGAGTCGTTCGAAGATGGCTCGATCGCCGTGAACGGGCACGCCCCATTCGTGATCGTGATACTCGCGGTAGTCAGCGGTACCCGAGCCCCACGCGCAGCGCGTGCGGCCGTCATCGCCGACGACCAGGCTCACGCCGGGTCGTAGAAGCGCAGTTCCGTGGGTTCGCGGAAGAGCGAGTCGCCCTGCTCGTTGAACGCGATGACGTGACTGGTCAGCATGTGGGCGTCCCACTGTGCACGGGAGGACCACTTCTCCAGCATGAGCCAGGTGTCGGGATCATCATCGGAGACCACGAGGTCGTACATCTCGCAGCCATCCTCGGCCAGCGAGTCGGTCACGAGTGCGGCGATCTTGGAACGCACCTCATCGCGAATCTCGCTCTTGGGCTTGATGACTGCTACCAGGTACAACGGCTGCACGTCGGCTCCTTTCCTCGTGCGCACACGCTAACACCCGATGGCTGCGTCACTCGGGCAGGATGCCCTGGCGTGCATCACCGCGCAGCGCTGCCTCGATCTCCCCGGGCGCCTCCAGGCTTCGGGTGCTGGCCACGCCCATCTCGTTGAGCTTGCGAGCCTGGGACATCGCGTTGCGGTCGAAGCTGCCCACGAACTTGTTGTAGCCGTTGACTGCTGACTGCAGACCAGTGCGCATGTCGGCGAGGTGCTCGACGAGCACTCCGAGTCTCTTGAGCATCTCCGCGCCGGCCAGGCGAATCTCCTCGGCATTGTCGTGCATGAGCTTGCGCTCGTAGCCGAAGCCGATCGTGCGCAGGAGCGCGAGCATCGTGGTGGGGGTCGCGATGACAACTCGCTTCTCGAAAGACTTCTCGAGCAGCAGCCCATCGGAGTCGAGTGCTGAGGACAGCAGAGACTCGAAGGGCAGGAACATCACCACGAAATCGGGACTCACCGAGGAATCGGAGTAGCGCTTACCGGCGAGCTCAGTGACCCGGGCCATCACGTCACGGGCGTGCTTGGCCAGGGATTGCTCGCGGATGAGGTCATCGTCGGTACCGGCTGCTGCCCAGTAGGCATCGAAGGGGAACTTCGCATCGACGAGCACCTCGCCACCGCCGGGCAGGAGGACCGCGATATCGGGACGACCCACGGTCTCCCCCGCTCGGGTGTCCTGCCGCCGGTAGTGCACGCCCTCGACGAGGCCGGCGTGATCAAGAAGCCGCTCGAGCTGCATCTCGCCCCACTGACCACGGGTCTGACCCTTGGTCATGGAGGCCACGATCTGCGACGTGGCGGTCGAGAGCGAGGCGTACTGATCGCGCATGGCTCCGATCTGCTCGCGAATGGAGGCCTCGGCCTCGGTACGACGTTCACTTGCCTGCGTAGTCGAGCGCTGCAGCCCATCAAGGCTCTCGCGCACGGGAGCCAGCAGGCCCAGGAGATCCCCGTGCTGGGCCGCGGCAGCATTCAGACGGGCGTTCTCGGCCGAGAGCACCGCGATCTGCCCCGAGAGCTCAGCCGTGCGACGGGAGGAGACCAGCCAGGACACCAGGTAGCCCACGGCGGCGGCAAGCACCGCGGTGAGAAGAATGGTCAGCACGCCTCGATTGTGACAGTGGGGTCAGACATCCCCCGGGCATCGATCAGCGCGAGTCGCTCGAGGCCACCTCGATCACGGCTCGTCCGGCCTCCAAGCGGGCCACCGGCACCCGGAAGGGACTTGCCGAGACGTAGTTCAGGCCGGCGCGGTGGAAGAAGTGAATCGACTCCGGATCGCCGCCATGCTCGCCGCAGACGCCCAGCTTGAGATCGGGCTTGGACTGACGACCCTCCTTGACCGCGATCTGCACCAGACGTCCGACGCCATCGGCATCGATCGTCTCGAATGGCGAGATCGTCAGGACGCCCTTCTCCAGGTACTGGGCGAAGAAGGCGGCCTCGACATCATCACGACTGAAGCCCCAGGTGGTCTGGGTGAGGTCATTGGTTCCGAAGGAGAAGAAGTCGGCCACCTCGGCAATGCGGTGCGCAGTGAGAGCGGCACGCGGAAGCTCGATCATTGTGCCGATCGGCATGTGCAGCTCGATACCCGACTCCAGGCTCACCTCGGCGAGCACGGTCTCGAGTTCCTCGCGCATGAGGATGAGCTCCTGCGCGGACCCCACGAGCGGAATCATGATCTCGGCGATCGGCGTGCCACCATCGCGCATTCGTGCCACGGCGGCCTCCGCGAGGGCACGGACCTGCAGGGCGAAGAGACCGGGCACGACGAGCCCAAGGCGCACGCCGCGCAGGCCGAGCATCGGATTCGACTCGTGCAGGCGATTCACCGCCGCGAGCAGGCGTTCATCGGCAGTGGTGTCCTGCCCTGCCGCCTGGGCCAGCGCCACGCGCACCATGAGGTCGGCCCTGTCGGGCAGGAACTCGTGCAGCGGAGGATCGAGAAGCCGAACCGTGACGGGCAGGCCATCCATCTCGGTGAGCAGTTCGATGAAGTCACCACGCTGAAGCGGCATCAGTGCATCGAGCGCGAGACCGCGCTCAGCGGCGTTGTCAGCCAAGATCACGCGCTCGATCAGCTCACGGCGCTCACCGAGGAACATGTGCTCGGTGCGGCACAGGCCGATGCCTTCGGCACCGAGCTGACGCGCGCGGGCAGCATCCTCGGCCGTGTCGGCATTTGTGCGCACGCGCAGCCGTCGGACATCGTCCGCGTGGGCAAGAAGTCGATCGACACAGGCGACGATTGCGGAGGAGTCCTCGTCGAGGGTGGGCAGCACTGCCTCCATGCCCTCGAGGAGGTAACGCACGACGGGCGAGGGCGACACCGGTATCTCGCCGAGGAACACCTCGCCCGAGGCGCCGTCCAGGGAGATGAAGTCTCCTTCGCTGATGGTCAGCGTCGTCCCATCGGCGAGATTCACGACAGCCGTGTGCGAGGACTCATCGACGATCAGCTGATCAGCACCGCAGACGGCCGGCTTGCCCATGCCGCGGGCCACGACGGCCGCGTGGCTTGTCTTGCCGCCGCGACTGGTCAGGATCCCCACGGCGGCCACCATTCCGGCAAGGTCGTCGGGGTTGGTCTCGCGGCGCACCAGCACGACCGTGCGTCCGGCCTCGACCCAGTCCACGGCGCGCTGCGGATCGAAGACCACCTGGCCGACAGCTGCGCCGGGCGATGCGGGAATTCCCTTCGTAAGCAACACGCGCTCGGTACCCACTGCCAGCTGCGGGACCAGGAGCTGCGAGAGCTGCTGCCCCGAGACTCGCATCAGTGCTTCGTCCTCGGTGATCAGCCCCTCGTCGAGGAACTGCGTGGCGATACGGAAGGCCGCACCCGCCGTTCGCTTGCCCACGCGGGTCTGCAGCAGCCAGAGCTTGCCGCGCTCGACCGTGAACTCGATATCGCAGAGATCGCGGTAGTGAGTCTCGAGGCGGCGCATGGTCTGGGCGAGCTGAGTGGCCACGGCCGGATTCACGGTGGCGAGATCAGCCAGGGTCAGGGTGTTGCGGATGCCGGCAACGACATCCTCTCCCTGGGCATTCTGCAGATAGTCGCCGTAGTGACCCGGTGAGCCTGTCGCTGGATCGCGCGTGAATGCCACGCCTGTGCCGGAATCCTCGCCCAGGTTTCCGAACACCATCGCACAGATATTGACCGCCGTGCCGAGGTCATTGGGGATGCGCTCGCGACGACGGTAGAGCTTGGCGCGGTCACCGTTCCACGACTCGAAGACTGCCTTGACTGCCATGTCGAGCTGCTCACGAGGATGCTGCGGGAACTCACGACCGGTGTGCTCGCGGATGACCGCCTTGTAGTTCTCGACGAGTTCCTGCAGAACGGAAGCGCTCAGCTCGCTCTCGGAAGCGACCCCGGCCTTCTCGACAGCATGCTCGAGCGCATTCGCGAAGATCGATGGCTCGATGTTCATCACCGTGCGCCCGAACATCGAGATCAGGCGACGGTAGGAATCCCAGGCGAAGCGCTCATCACCTGAGGCGTCGGCGAGACCCTTGACTGATGCGTCGTTCAATCCGATGTTGAGGATCGTGTCCATCATTCCCGGCATCGAGAACACCGCACCCGAGCGCACCGAGACCAACAGCGGATCATGGAGATCACCCAGCCTGCGATCGAGGGCATCCTCGAGTCGCCTCAAGGCCGCAGTGACCTGCACGCGCAGTTCGGGCGGCTCGGCGTCATGGGTGAGGAACCAACGGCACGCATGCGTCGTGATGGTGAAGCCCGGGGGAACGGGAAGGCCCAGTCGGGTCATCTCGGCGAGGTTCGCACCCTTGCCACCCAGGAGGTCCTTCTGTTCGCGACTTCCCTCGGCGAAGTCGTAGACGTAGCGGATGTCGGCCATGTGTCCTCCATGCAGCAGGTGAGTTCGCACGGGGAAGTCGTGCACGACGACCCCCGCCCGAGCGGGCAGATTAGCCGAAGTTGTCTAGACATCTTCCCGTTGCAAGCGCGTGCATTCCAGGGATGTGTGTCACATCAATGTCGTGTCGCCCGCCTGACAACGGTGTCATCCGGATTGACGCGCTCCA
>JBJSWO010000051.1:0-5753 GCA_046085905.1 Actinomycetes bacterium
GCTGGTCGCGATCACGGGGGCGCGCAGCGCCCTCGGGATCGTCGCTCCTATCACGACCCTGCTCGTCTTGCAGGCCTCTCCCTGGAGCACCCGGTGCCTGTCGCTGCAGCGGATCCTCGGCACGGGCCTGGGCGTCCTCGCCGCCTCCATCTGGGTGAACCTGGTGGGGCTGAGCTGGTGGTCCTTCCTCATCGGGGTGATCGCGTCGCTGTTCGTGGCGCGCATGATCCCGTGGTCGATCGCCGGGCAGATCCAGATTCCGATTGCCGTGGTGTTCGTCCTCGCTCTCGGCTCGGGCTCGATGCAGCAGGACATCTGGCGATTGCTCGACGTCGTCATCGGCGGCGTGATCGGGTTGCTGGCGGTCTACCTGTACCCGGCCAAGCCGAAGCCTGCCGAGTTCGAGGCAGCATTGACTCGCTACCGCGATGCCATCGTGCACGTGCTCGCATTGGTCGGCCACGGCAATGGCGGTGACGGCAGCACGCTGGAGCCCGGTGTCAATCATGACTACATCAATGAGAGTCGAGCCCTGCGCGGCGAGGCGGACTCTGCACGGCAGGCCTTGGTGAAGTTTGCCGAGAGCTCGTTCTGGAATCCGCGCGGGCGCGAGGTGGCCGCGCGACTCGACGAGGACGCCCGGCGACTGCGCCGGCTGGGCGGGATCGGCGTGCAGGTGCGAGGTATCGCGGGAGCCGCGAACCTGCTCTTCGATCGCGGCGTGACGCAGGCGCTGACGCCTGAGCGCTTCGGCGAGCTCATCGACCAGACCGTGCGCATGGCTCGCGTCACCCTCGGCGACGACGGCATGCCGCTGACCCAGGCAGGCCAGGAGCCCGTCGAGCGAGAGGGCGCGGAGCTCAGCGCTGCACTCGATGCGGCCGCACGCCATGTGATGGTGCATGCCGGCGACGTGCAGGCGGTCATCGATGCGATCGCCCTGCTCGGCCGGATCGATCACATCCGCCGTCAACTGCTGATCTACGGCACCTGGACAGATGACTCGCTGGACCCCGATCAGGCGGATGCCTGATGTGCGGTCGGTATGCGGCAGCGACGACCGCCGCTGACTGGGTCGAGGAGTTCGAGGTCACCGATTCGCCCGACCGGGTGCTCGCACCGGACTTCAATGTCGCACCGACGAAGGAGGCCTTCCTCGTCACGGCAGCTCCCGTCGACGGTGAGCCGGCCCGCCGGATGGAGATCGCCCGCTGGGGCCTGATCCCGTCGTGGGCGAAGGAGGCCTCGATTGCCTCGAAGCTGACGAATGCCCGCGTGGAGACCATCACCGAGAAGCCCTCGTTCCGTTCGGCCTTCGCCAAGCGCCGCTGCCTCGTGCCGGCCGATGGCTACTACGAGTGGTACCGCCCCGAGAAGGGGGCGAAGCAGCCGTTCTACATCCATCGCACCGACGGCAGGTCACTTGCGATGGCGGGGCTCTACGAGTGGTGGCGCGATCCCGCCACCCCTGAGGCCGAGCCCCGGCTCACCTTCACCGTGATCACCACGGCTGCCACGCCGGAGCTCGCCGTCATCCACGACCGGATGCCGGTCATGATCGATCAGGCCGACTGGACCGAGTGGCTCGATCCCGCGGTGCCGGGCAAGGAGCTTCCGCCGCCGATGCTCGAGGCGGGCTATCGCCTCGGCCTGGTCGCCGAGCCTGTGTCGGTGGCCGTCGGAAACGTCCGCAATAACGGGCCGTCCCTCATTGTGCCCATCACCCCGGACGAGGGCCTGCTCTTCTAGGGAATGACCGACAGGCACCTGCTGTTGACGCTGATGTGATCACCTGTGAGAGCGAATCTGGCACCTCGGCCGTCGCCTGGCCTGACGCGGTGCCGCTCTCGCTTGATCGGCCTGACTCAGTAGGCTCGTCAGTGATGAGCGAGACAGCGGGCACCGAGGAGCAGGCAGAGGATCGCACTGCCCGCTTCGAGCGCGATGCGCTGCCTTACCTCGACCAACTCTACGGCGCGGCAATGCGGATGACCAAGAATCCGACCGATGCCGAGGATCTCGTGCAGGAGACCTTCGTCAAGGCCTTCGCGGCATTCGATTCCTACACCGATGGCACGAATCTCAAGGCCTGGCTGTTCCGCATCCTGACGAACACGTACATCAACACCTATCGCAAGAAGCAGCGCGAGCCGCACCAGTCGTCGGCCGATGAGCTGCTCGACTGGCAGTTGGCTGAAGCAGAGTCGCACACGTCGACCGGGCTGCGCTCGGCCGAGATGGAAGCACTCGATCGGCTAGCTGATGCTGACATCGTCGAGGCGATGGCGGCTCTGCCCGAGGAATTCCGGCTCGCGGTCTACCTGGCCGATGTCGAGGGATTCCCGTACAAGGAGATCGCGGAGATCATGGAGACCCCAGTGGGAACTGTCATGTCGCGACTTCATCGCGGTCGCAAGCTGCTTCGCGATTCCCTGGCCGATTACGCCGTCGAACGCGGGTACGTTCCCGCCGCATCCGTGAGCGGAGGCGATGAGTCATGAGCTGCGGCAATCACCATGCCACGCCCTGTACCGAGGTGCTCTCGCTGGTCTACGTCTACATTGACGATGAGTGCGAGGAGACCAAGAGCATCGAGGTCACCACGCATCTTGAGGAGTGCGGGCCCTGTGCGGAGATCGTCCGCGTCCAGCGAGTGATCAAGGCGCGCGTCAAGAGTTCCTGCGAATGCACCGAAGCACCTGAGACACTACGTACCTCGATCGTCACCTCGATCCGAGCGACGTACTACCGAAGCGAATAGGAGGCCCCCATGTCCGTGACAGTGCGTGCCGAGATGGTGGCCTCAGTTCATTCCGTGCTTGTCGAGGCCGGTCAGGTTATCGAGGTTGGCGACACCCTGATGATCCTCGAGTCGATGAAGATGGAGATCCCGGTTCTGGCCGAGACGGCCGGCACGGTCAGCGAGATATCGGTCGCCCCGGGCGACGTCATCCGCGAGGGCGATGTCCTCGCGATCATCATCTGACGCGTCCACGACTCGATCGGAGTGTTCGGCTCCGCGACGTCATCGCCCAGGTAATCTCGGGAAATGGCGATTCTCAATCGGCTGGCAGAAGAGCGCACCGACCTCACTGAGCCCGAGATCGACCGACTTCAGATCATCGTCGCCGAGTGGTCCCTGCTCGCAGATCTCGCCGGAAGCGACCTGGTGCTCTGGCTTCCCACCTGGAATGAGGGCGGCCTGCTCGCCGTGGCGCAGGTGCGTGCCACCACGGCGCCGACCAACATGCCCGACGACGTCGTGGGCACCTTCGTGCCCAAGGGTCGATCACCGCATCTCGATCAGGCAGCGGCCTTCGGCCGAGTCTCCGGTGATGCCTATCCCGTGAACTTCCAGGGTCGCGTAATCGGCATCGTCGAGCGTCACTCCTCGACGACCCGCCGGGTGACCGGTCAGCTCGAGGACATCTACCTGCAGACCGCCGATGATCTGTTCACGATGCTCGTCTCGGGCGACTTTCCCTCCGCTGAGATCGTCACGGGCGCATCGGGGTCACCGCGAGTCGGTGATGGCCTGATCCGGCTCGACGAGCTGGGTGCGGTCGTCTACGCCAGCCCCAATGCCGTGAGTGCGATGCGCCGCCTCGGTCTGGCCACCGATTTCATCGGCGCCGATTTGTGCGAATTGCTGATCAAGCTCTCGCACCGGCATGGCCCTGTCGATGAGGCTCTCGCACAGGTCGCGAGCGGCCAGGTCGCTGGTCGTGCCGATGTCGACAACGGCACGGCAACTGTGCTCGTGCGGGGGATCCCGATCCTGGCGGGCGGGGTTCGGCGGGGCGCCATCGTGCTCGTGCGCGATGCGACCGAGATCCGTCGTCGCGAGCGCGCGCTGATGAGCAAGGACGCCACGATTCGCGAGATCCACCATCGCGTGAAGAACAACCTGCAGACCGTGGCAGCGCTGCTGCGCCTGCAGGGACGTCGGGCCCAGAGCGATGAGACCCGCGAGGCCCTCGCCGAGGCTCAGTTGCGCGTGGCCTCGATTGCCGTGGTGCACGAGAGCCTCTCGAAGGCCGGGAGCGAGGACGTTCCCTTCGAGGAGGTCGTCGACCGGGTGATCTCGCTCGTGCGTGACCTCGCGCCTGCCTATGCGGTCGCCGGCGTGACCCCGGTGATCGAGCGCGAGGGGGAGTGCTCGGCGATGGCCGAGGAACTCGTCACCCCGCTTGCGATGGCCGTCTCGGAACTGCTGCAGAACGCGGTTGAGCACGCGAAGGCCTCGCGTATTCGCGTGGTCATCAGCGAGGGTGCTGGTGCTATCAGCATCGACGTGATCGACGACGGAGCCGGTCTGCCGGAGGGCTTCACCATCGAGTCGGCGGGGCTGGGCCTGCAGATCGTGGAGTCACTGGTGCAGAACGAGGCCCGCGGAAACTTCCGGTTGCTGCCGAGCGAGGGGCATGGCACGGCCGCCCGCATTGAGGTGCGGGCAGTCACGTAGGGAGTCAGGCGTTGCTGCGAGCCCGCAGTCGGGCATTGCGGCGCTTGAGAGCGCGGCGCTCATCCTCGGAGAGACCGCCCCAGACACCGGCATCCTGACCGGACTCGAGGGCCCAGCGCAGGCATTCGTCGACAACGCTGCAGCGACGGCAGACGGCCTTGGCCTCCTCGATCTGCACCAGCGCGGGGCCGGTGTTGCCGATCGGGAAGAACAGCTCCGGGTCTTCGTCACGGCAGGCACTCTCGTGGCGCCAGTCCATGCGGATCACTCCATTAGGCGAGGGCATCGGGGTCACCGATACTCGTGATTGCTTTCACGAGACTGGCACATCAAATGGGGCGACCCAGGGGTCTCCTGGTCGTCCCCGGAGGAAGAAAGCCAGCCCGATTCAGCAAAGGGCCCTTATAGGTTCGCAGATGTTGCTGCTGTGAACAAGGGGAACCGCCGAATCGGCAATGCTTAACTTGTCAGGTTGGTCACAGATGTGGCATTTGTCCGTTATTGCAGGGCGATGACGCGGAGTGCGGACGGCACTGAGGCAAACACCGCGATGCTCACCTCGGGCGTGGACTCCCCATCGACCTGCATGGGCATCGGGCGGCTGCAGGTGATCGTGAACGAGTCGAGATCGTGGTGCACGATGATCGAGTCCTTGGTGGATCCTGCCGTCGAATGAGCGAGCATCCGTCGGGCGGCCCGCATGGCCGAGACCACGCGGAGCTTGCGCAGGGCGAAGACATCGAGCCCGGAGTCGAAGGAAGCCTGGGGGCACGGATCAATGGGCCAGGAGCCGAAGTATGTCCAGGGTGCGGTGTTCTGGACGATCGCCAGGAAGACACCCTCCTCGGCCCCCGCCGCAGAGGTCAGGGCCAGGGCCGGGTTCTTGCGGTCGGTGCGGGCGAAGTACTGCCGAAGGGTGGTCATCAGGTAGCGCGTGGGTGAGGCCGTGCGACCCGCGCTGCGCTGCTCCTCCATGGCCGAGATGATCTCGGCGTCGAGGCCGACTCCGGCGTTGCTGGTGAACCAGCGACCATTGACCGTGCCCAGGCCGATCGTGCGCGTGCGCTTCTCGCGGATCGCCTCCATGATCTCGCCGGTTGCCTCGACGGCATCGACCGGAATCCCGAGTGCGCGAGCGAAGACATTCCCGCTGCCGCCCGGGATGGTCGCCAGGATCGGCACGTCGTCGCCGACACCTTCCTCGAGCATCCCGTTCACGACCTCATTGACGACCCCGTCGCCACCGAGGGTGATGACGATGTCGAGGCCCTGCGCACGAGCGGCACGG
>JBJSWO010000052.1:0-15448 GCA_046085905.1 Actinomycetes bacterium
GCGTGTCTTCGAGATCAACCGCAACTTCCGCAATGAGGGCGCCGACTCCACCCACTCGCCTGAGTTCGCGATGCTGGAGTTCTACGAGGCCTACGCCGACTACCGCGATATGGCCCGCACGACCCGTGAGCTCATCCAGGAGGCGGCAGTCGCAGCCACTGGCTCGATGGTCGTCACTCACTTCGACGGCACGCAACTCGACCTCACCGGTGAATGGGCAGAGATCTCTCTGTACGAGGCCACCTCGGCCGCCGTCGGCGTCGAGCTCACCCCCGAGACCTCGGTGGCCGAGCTGCGCGCACTGTGCGACAAGGCCGGTGTCGACTACGCCCCGGGCTGGATTGCCGGCAAGCTGCTCGAAGAGCTCTTCGAGCACTACGTGATCCCGACCTTCACCGGCCCGACCTTCGTCATGGACTACCCGCTCGACACCTCGCCGCTGGTGCGCGAGCACCGCACCAAGCCCGGTCGCGTCGAGAAGTGGGATCTCTACGTCAACGGCTACGAGCAGGCCACCGGCTACTCCGAGCTCGTCGACCCGGTCATCCAGCGCCAGCGCCTCGTCGAGCAGGCCGAGCTCGGAGCCAAGGGCGATGACGAGGCGATGAAGCTCGACGAGGATTTCCTGCGTGCACTCGAGTACGGCATGCCGCCGACAGGCGGTGTCGGCGTCGGGATCGACCGCCTTCTCATGTCACTCACCGGTCTCGGTATCCGCGAGACCATCCTCTTCCCGCTCGTGAAGCCGGAACGCTGAGATGAGCGACCTCGTCGTGCGCCGCGCGACGACCGCTGACGTCAAGGCGATCCGCGAGCTCGTCGATACGTATGCGGGCGACGGCCAGAAGCTGCTGCGCAAGGCCACCGTCACCTTGTACGAGAGCGTGCAGGAGTTCGTTGTCGCCGAGGTTGCCGGCGAGGTCATCGGCTGCGGTGCGCTGCACGTGCTCTGGGAAGACCTCGCAGAGGTGCGCACGGTGGCTGTTCGCCCGGGCTCAATTCGCACGGGCGTCGGCTCGGCCATTCTCGTCAGCCTGCTTGAGCGCGCACGCGAGCTCGGGATCAAGCGAGTGTTCTGCCTGACCTTCGCGATGGACTTCTTCGCCCGACACGGTTTCGTGGAGATCGACGGAACGCCCGTCGAACCGGCCGTCTTCGATCAACTGCTTGAGTCCTATGACGAGGGCGTGGCCGAGTTCCTCGAGCTCGAATGGGTAAAGCCCAACACCCTCGGCAATAACCGGATGCTGCTGGTTCTCTGATGCGCCGCGCGCTCATCGCACTGCTGGCGCTGCCCCTTCTGGTTGTGGTTGCGCCTGCGCAGGCTGCCGACGCACCGCTCGCGGGGAAGGTGATCGTGCTCGACCCCGGCCATCAGCTGGGCAACTCGAATCCGAGGTTTCGCGAGCAGATCGCCCAGACCCGCTTCAACGGCTCGATAGTCAAGGGGTGCAACACGACGGGAACGGCGACCAATGCGGGCTTCCCCGAGGCGACCTTCACCTGGAAGGTGGCCAAGCGCCTCAAGCCATTGCTCGAGGCGCAGGGCGCCATCGTGCTGATGACCCGCACCTCGAACACGCGCAATGCGTACGGGCCATGCGTCTGGGATCGCGCGGGCTTTGCCAACGCGAACAAGGCCGATGCGCTGATTTCGATTCACGCCGATGGCGCACCGGCGGGCGCGCACGGGTTCTTCGCCATTGCCCCGACGCGAATCAAGGGCTGGACGACAGAGACCTACAAAGTCGATCGTCGCCTGTCGAAGGCAATGATCGCCGGCATGAAGGCCGCAGGTGCGCCACCGGCGAACTACATCGCGAACCAACTGCAGATTCGCGGTGATCAGTCGACGATCAACTTCAGCAAGGTACCGACCACGATCATCGAGGTAGGCAACATGCGCAATGCCAAGGAGGCCGCACGCATGTCGTCGGCTTCCGGTCAGCAGCAGTACGCGCAGTGGCTGGCCGCGGGCATCGAGAGGTTCTTCGCTCGCTGATCAGCCGGTATTGCGCAAGCCGGTCGCGATGCCGTTGACCGTGACCGACAGTGCGCGCCGGAGCTCCTGATCGGGCTCCGCACCGCTCTCGCGAACTGCACGCACGCGCTCGAGCAATGACACCTGCAGGGTGTGCAGCGGCAGCAGGTAGGTGTCGCGAATTTCGAGGGTGCGCGCGAGGCTCGGATTGTGCTCGAGCAGGCCGGCCTCGCCGGTGATCTGCAGGATCTCGCTGACAGCGCTGGCGTACTCGGCCTTGATGACCTCGAAGAGCCGGCGATGACTTGCCGGCACGAGACCGTTCACGTACTGCTCGGCCACGCGCAGATCGGTCTTCGCGAGAGTCATCTCGACGTTGGAGATGAAGTTTCGGAAGAAATGCCACTCGCGGTACATCGTGCGCAGTTCCTCGCCATGCCCTGCCGCGCGGGCAGCGGCCAGGCCGGCGCCGACGCCGAACCAGCCGGGCACCACCTGGCGTGACTGGGTCCAGCCGAAGACCCACGGGATCGCGCGCAGGCCGGAGATGCCGGCGGCTGTGTCGGGGCGACGCGACGGGCGCGAGCCGAGGTGCATGGCGCCGAACTCCTCGACAGGAGTCGACTGAGCGAAGTACGAGGGCAGTTGCGGATCGTCGATGAGATCGCGGTAGGCACGCTGGGCCGACGAGGACGCGAGATCCATGACGTCGTCCCACCTCACGCGCGTATCGGCGGCCGAGCGAGCATCGCGGTGCAGCAGCGACGCGTCGATCACGGCGGCGAGCATCTGCTCCAGGTTGTCACGGGCCAGGGTCGGCAGCAGGTACTTGTCGGAGATCACCTCGCCCTGCTCGGTCACCTTGATCTCGCCATCGAGCACGCCGGCCGGCTGGGCCAGGATCGCGTCGTAGGTGGGGCCGCCGCCACGGCCGACGGTTCCGCCACGACCGTGGAAGAGCCGGAGGCGCACGCCGTGCTGGGCGGCGACGTCGCGCAGTCGACGCTGTGCGAGGTGGATCTCCCACTGCGAAGTCGTGATTCCGGCGTCCTTATTGGAGTCGGAGTAGCCGAGCATGACCTCCTGCACGTCGCCGCGGGAGGCGACGAGCGTGCGATAGGCGGGAGTCGAGAGAAGCGCATTGAGGATGTCACCTGCGCTGCGGAGCTCCTCGCAGGTCTCGAGAAGGGGCACGAAGTCGACTCGGCTGCGGCCGGCCACGGTGTCGACGAGCCCGGCCTCGCGCCCGATGATCACTGCGGCGAGGACATCATCGGCGCCGGTGGTCATCGAGATGATGCACTGCTGGATAGCGCGTGAGCCGAACCGATCGAGTGCCTCGCGCACTGCCACGTAGGTGCGGTACGTGGTCAGGCCGTCAGCATCGAGCGGCGGGGGAGTCGGTGCGAGCGGGCGCAGGGAGTGCAGCTCGGCGGTGATCGCGTGCATGCGTGCCTCGCGGGGCATGTCGGCGTAGGCCGAGCTGTGCTCTCCCAGCCGGTCGATGAGCTGCCCGACGGCGTGGTGGTACTTGGCGGCATGCTCGCGTACGTCGAGGGTCGCGAGCGGAAGGCCGATCGCGGCAACCGTGCGAATCGCGGAGTCGAGCACGCCATGTGCCGCGAGGCCACCCTTGTTCACGAGCAGATCAGCGCGGATGAGCAGGAGATCGTCGAGCAGCTCGTCGGTCGAGGCGTAGTCGCGTCCGGCCACGTGCGGACCGCCGACCAGCAGGCGCTCACGGGTCAGGCGCAGGCGCATGCGAATGATCGTGAGCTTCAGTCGCACGGGTTCCTCGGCGTTGATGCGCAGGAATCGCGGATCGAGATCGGGCAGGGCGGTGAGGTCGAAGGCTACCGAGTCGCGCAGCGACTGGCTGGCTCCCGCGATGCGCTCGGAGATAGAGAGATCCTCGAGGAGCTCGTCGATGATGGGCATGAGATCGAGTACGGCGTGGTCGCGCTGGAAGACCAGGACGTCCTCGGTGACCTCGGGTGTCACGAACGGGTTGCCGTCGCGATCGCCGCCGATCCAGGAGCCGAAGGTCAGCGGCCTCGAGGTGGGATCGAGTTCGACCCCGAGTGCGGCGAAGGTCGCGGCCAGGTCGCCGAGCACTGCCGTGATCGGGCCGCGAGTGAGATCGTCGAGGTAGTAGAGAGCGTTGCGGGCCTCGTCGAGCACCTGCGGCTGCTCGAGGCGCAGCTCATCGGTCTGCCAGAGCAGGTCGACGAGCTCGGCCAGGCGCTGATCGCGGTCGGGGTGATCGGACTGCAGCAGCACGTCGGCAATGCGACGGAGCTTGACGAGCACCGAGCGGCGAGCCGCCTCCGTGGGGTGCGCGGTGAACACGGGGCGCACCGCCAGGGTGCCGGCGAGGTGACGCACCGCCTGCACGTCGACGCCCTCGGCCGCCACGGCGCGCGTCACCATGCCGAGCGGACCACCCTGACTGCGGCGGCGGGCCTCGACATCGCGCGAGCGCTCGACCTGCTCGGCGATGTTCGCCAGGTCGAAATAGATGGAGAAGGCGCGGGCCAAGGTGGTGGCTCGGGCGAGGTCGACGGAGTTGATGACCGTGGCCGCTGCCGCGGGATCCTCGCGCACCAGATGTCGCACCTGCTCGACGAGCTCGAGGGTCTCGGGGCCGACCTGGCGGGTGATCGTCTCGCCGAGCAACTGCCCGAGCTCACGGATCTGGGCACGCAGATCAGCGGCCGAGTCGGCGACAGGAATGGAAGCGTTTGCGGTCACGGAGCCAAGTCTGACGCATGCCGTATTTCGGCCGAATTACAGGAAGTCCAACAGTGTTCGCGGTGGGCGTATCCCGGCGGGAAGATTCGCCCCCTGGACCGTGGTTGTATCGACTGAGCGGGGTTCGCCCTGGCGGATACCATGGGTGTCATTACCTGCGGCCATGGCACAGTGAGATGGAGTGTGAGCGATGTTCGAGCGGTTTACTGACCGGGCCCGTCGAGTGGTCGTGCTGGCGCAGGAAGAAGCCCGCATGCTCAACCACAACTACATCGGCACGGAGCACATCCTCCTGGGCCTGATTCACGAGGGGGAGGGCGTCGCGGCCAAGGCCCTCGAATCCCTCGGCATCTCGCTCGAAGCCGTCCGCCAGCAGGTCGAGGAGATCATCGGCCAGGGCCAGCAGGCCCCCTCGGGCCACATCCCCTTCACCCCGCGTGCCAAGAAGGTCCTCGAGCTCTCGCTGCGCGAGGCCCTGCAGCTCGGTCACAACTACATCGGCACCGAGCACATTCTTCTCGGCCTGATTCGCGAGGGCGAGGGCGTTGCCGCCCAGGTGCTCGTCAAGCTCGGCGCTGACCTCAACCGCGTGCGCCAGCAGGTCATCCAGCTGCTCAGCGGCTACCAGGGCAAGGAGCCCGCAGCAGCGGGCCCGGCCGAGGGCACGCCGTCGACCTCGCTCGTGCTCGATCAGTTCGGACGCAATCTCACCGCCGCTGCCCGCGAGGGCAAGCTCGATCCCGTCATCGGGCGCGAGAAGGAGATCGAGCGCGTCATGCAGGTGCTCTCGCGCCGCACCAAGAACAACCCCGTGCTCATCGGCGAGCCCGGTGTCGGCAAGACCGCCATCGTCGAGGGCCTGGCCCAGGACATCGTCCGCGGTGACGTGCCCGAGACTCTCAAGGACAAGCAGATCTACTCGCTCGATCTCGGCGCACTCGTCGCCGGCAGCCGTTACCGCGGTGATTTCGAGGAGCGCCTGAAGAAGGTGCTGAAGGAGATCCGCACCCGCGGTGACATCGTCCTGTTCATCGACGAGATGCACACTCTGGTGGGCGCGGGCGCTGCCGAGGGTGCGATCGATGCGGCGAGCATCCTCAAGCCGATGCTCGCGCGCGGTGAGCTGCAGACCATCGGTGCCACCACCCTCGACGAGTACCGCAAGCACATCGAGAAGGATGCCGCACTCGAGCGCCGCTTCGCCCCGATCCAGGTCGCGGCACCCGATGTCGTGCACACCGTGCTCATCCTCAAGGGCCTGCGCGATCGCTACGAGTCGCATCACCGCGTCTCGATCACCGATGGCGCCCTCGAGGCGGCAGCGCGCCTCTCGGATCGCTACATCTCCGATCGCCAGCTGCCCGACAAGGCCATCGATCTCATCGACGAGGCCGGATCCCGCCTGCGGATCCGTCGCATGACCGCACCGCCGGATCTCCGCGAGTTCGACGATCGCATCGCTGCCGTACGCCGCGAGAAGGAGTCGGCGATCGACGGCCAGGACTTCGAGAAGGCCGCGTCGCTGCGCGATGACGAGAAGAACCTCATCGCCGAGAAGGCCACCCGCGAGAAGGAGTGGAAGGCGGGTGACCTCGATGTCGTCGCCGAGGTCGACGAGCGTCTGATCGGCGAGGTGCTGGCCCTGATGACCGGTATCCCGGTCTCCGATCTCACCGAGGACGACCTCGAGCGCCTCAAGCGCATGGAGGATCACCTGCACAAGCGCGTCATCGGCCAGGAGCAGGCCATCAAGGCCCTCGCCAAGTCGATCCGTCGTACTCGTGCTGGCCTGAAGGATCCCAAGCGTCCGTCGGGCTCATTCATCTTCGCCGGTCCGTCAGGTGTCGGAAAGACCGAGCTCAGCAAGACGCTCGCCGAGTTCCTCTTCGGTGACGAGAACGCGCTGATCTCACTCGACATGAGCGAGTACTCCGAGCGTCACACGGCCTCGCGACTGTTCGGCTCGCCTCCCGGCTTCGTCGGCTACGAGGAGGGCGGTCAGCTCACCGAGAAGGTGCGTCGCAAGCCGTTCTCCGTCGTGCTCTTCGACGAGGTCGAGAAGGCGCATCCCGACATCTTCAACTCACTGCTGCAGGTGCTCGAGGAGGGTCGCCTCACCGACGCCCAGGGCCGCGAGGTCGACTTCAAGAACACCGTCATCATCATGACCACGAACCTCGGTTCACGTGATGTGTCCAAGGGCCTGAACCTCGGCTTCGCGCCCGATGACAATGACGGCAACGCCTACGAGCAGATGAAGGTCAAGGTCCAGACCGAACTCAAGCAGCACTTCCGTCCCGAGTTCCTGAACCGCATCGACGATGTCATCGTCTTCCATCAGCTCAGCGAGCCCGAGATCTTCCAGATCGTCGATCTCATGATCGCCGGTCTCGAGAAGCGCCTGGCCGAGCAGGACATGGCCATCGAGCTCACGCCCGCGGCGAAGAAGCTGCTCTCCGAGCGCGGCTACGACCCCGCACTCGGTGCTCGTCCGCTGCGTCGTGTGATCCAGCGCGATATCGAGGACTCCCTCTCCGAGAAGCTGCTCTTCGGTGATCTCAATCCGGGCTCCATCGTCGTCGTCGATGTCACGGGCGAGGGCAAGGAGCGCGAGTTCTCCTTCAACGCGTTCCCGCGCGAGGAGGCACCTGATGCTCCTCCCGTCGAGACCGTCAACTAGTCGTTGACTCGATACGGCCTTCTCGCGCTACTGCGCGGGGAGGCCGTATCTGTGTCGGGGCAGTCGCTCGACCATGCCATCGGCAATGAGCGAGGCCAGGGCGCGATCGCGCTGCAGTGAGTCACTCCACGCTGCCTCGATCGCGCTCTGCGGAACCGAGGATGGCGCATCGCGCAGCACCCGCATGAGGGCGCCGCGGGCCTGACGATCACTGCCCTCGAACCTCGCCTGGCGGCGCACGGTGCCGGTGTACTCGGGTCGGTCTTCGGCCAGCCAGCGGCACCGGTCAGCGAGCGGGCACCGCTCGCACTGAGGCGCGCGAGCCGTGCAGATCAGTGCGCCCAGTTCCATGATCGCGGCATTCCAGACCGTCGAGGCCCTCGCTGCACGCGGAGTCAGGTCATCGGCGAGCATTCGCTCCGCGGCGGTCACGTGCGGCAGGGGCAGTGCCTGCCCGGTGACCGCTCTGGCGATCACTCTCCTGATGTTGGTGTCGAGGACGATCGCTCGCGTGCCGAAGGCGAAGGACATGATGGCGGCGGCGGTGTAGTCGCCGATACCGGGCAGCGAGAGCAGGCTCTCGCGATCGGCCGGCACCTCGCCACCGAAGTCGGAGACGATCAGGCGCGCGGCCTCGTGCAGGCGACGGGCGCGACGGGGGTACCCGAGTCGACCCCACATGCGCACGGGCTGATCGGCCGGTGCCGCAGCGCAGTCGGCAGGGGTGGGCCAGCGCTCGATCCACGCGTGCCAGGCGGGCAGCACTCGGTCGACGGGGGTCTGTTGCAGCATGTACTCGCTGACCATGACCTGCCACGGGGTGCGGTCGGGCGAGCGCCACGGCAGATCACGCGCCTGCCGGGCGAACCAGTGGGCGAGCGGGCGCTCAAGGGGATTCGTGGCGGGCATGACGCCTGATGGTCTCAGAACTCCTGGGCGGGCGCAGTACCGTGGGGGTGTGCCTGTGATGACCCCGATTGGTCCCGAGCCCCCCATGGTCTACTGGCTGCGCCGTGGCTCCATTGCCGTCGTGGCACTGGTTGTCGTGATCGGCCTGTGGTGGCTGCTGGGCTCACGTGGCTCCACCGACGCTCCGGTGCCCGCGGCATCGGCAACCGCCCTCGCCTCGACTGCTCCGAGTTCGCCGAGTTCACTGGCGCCCATGCCGACCCCGACCGCCAGTGGTGAGGCCATGGCCGGGGAGAGCGCCGGCGAGGTGGCGTCCGCGGATCCCGCCGCAGGCGAGATCCTCGACTGCAAGAACTCTGATATCGCGGTCGTGGCGAAGACCGACAAGGACACCTACAAGCGCGGGGCCAAGCCCGAGCTCACCATGACCATCCAGAACATCGGCGCAGTGGCGTGCAAGCGCGATGTCGGTCCGAAGGCGAACTCGCTCGAGATCACCTCAGGCGGCTATCACGTGTGGTCGAGTGATGACTGCGGCTCGAGTGACCAGAGCAAGATCATCACCCTGAAGCCGGGCAAGAAGGTCGCCACCGGTATCGAGTGGAATGGCAAGGTCACGACCAAGGGCTGCCCGACCAAGGGCACGCCGGCCAAGCCGGGGCGTTACCAGGTGACGGGAAAGAATCTCAAGGCCAAGAGTCAGGCCACGACCTTCCTGCTGACCAAGTAATCACATGAAGCGCTCGAGGATGCTGGACTCAGCAATCCTCGAAAGGCCCTCGCGCACTGACCGCGCCCTCGCCTCGCCGACACCCTCGACCTGCTGAAGATCGTCGATGCCGGCCGCGAGCAGGCGCTGCAGCCCGTTGAAATGCGTGACGAGTCGATCGGTGATGACCTCGGAGAGCCGGGGCACTCGCGCCAGTATTCGGTAGCCGCGTGCCTGTACCGACTGGTCGAGGAGATCGGCACCGCCGGCGAAGCCGTATGCGCCGGCCACCAGGGAGAGATCGAGCAGTTCATTGGCGGTGAGCGCGTCGAGCTGGCCTAGGGCAACCTCGAGACCCTTGCGCTTCCGGGCCGATGCGGCGGCGAGATAGTCGCGCAGGAGCAGTGCGCGGTCATTCTCGACACCGGCGATGAGCTCGCCGAGTTGAAGGCTCAGCAGCCGGCCCTCGACACCGAGCTCGACGACATAACTCTCGATCTCGCTGGCGATGCGGCGCACCATCTCGAGCCGCTGCGAGGTGGTGGCAACATCACGCACGGTCACGAGATTCTCGATTTCGAGCGCGAAGAGCGATGCGTCGACCTCGTCGAGCCTGGACTTGTAGCGTTCCAGGGTGGCCAGCGCCTGGTTGGCGCGCGTGAGGATTTCGGAGGTGTCGTCGAGCACATATCGGCGGCCATCGACATACAGGGCAATGATGTTCATCGACTTGCTCACGCTGATGACGGGGTAACCGGTCTGTCGTGACACCCGATCGGCGGTGCGGTGTCGGGTGCCGGTCTCATCGGTGGCGAGCGAGGAATCTGGGACGAGCTGAACGGCGGCGCGCACGATGGTGGTGCCGGCGGTATCGAGAATGACCGCGCCGTCCATCTTCGACAGCTCGCGCAGTCGGGTGGCCGAGAACGGCACGTCGAGAGTGAAGCCGCCATTGGCGAGGTGCTCGACCGAGCGATCGAAGCCGAGGACGATAAGTGCGCCGGTGCGACCGCGCAGGATGCGCTCGAGGCCATCGTGCAGCTCAGTGCCGGGAGCGACACGGGCGAGGATCTCCTTCAGGCGCGCATCGAAGGATGTCTCAGCGGTGGTCACGGTCTGACTCTAATCGTCAGCGCGAGGCGAGGGCCGCACTGAGCGTGCCGACCTCGATGATGCCGCTGACCTTGGCGTCGAGTCGCTCGCGCGTGCCCTGCGGCACGAGGATGCGGCTGTAGCCAAGCCTGCTCGCCTCGGCGATGCGCTGCGAGATCATCGGCACGGCTCGGATGTCACCGGAGAGCGTGACTTCGCCGATCGCGGTCATGTCGGCGGGGAGTGCCTGATCGCGTGCCCCGGAGGCGATGGCCAGGCAGATGGCGAGGTCAGAGCCTGGGTCGGAGAGCCTCATGCCACCCACAGTGGCGACGTAGACATCCTTGTCGTAGAGCTTCAGGCCGGCGGCGCGCTCGGTGACAGCCGTGAGCATGGCCACCCGCGAGGTGTCGAGACCAGAGACACCACGACGCGGATTGGGATTGGTCGTGGGCGCGATGAGCGCCTGGATCTCGGCGAGCAGCGGACGGCGACCCTCGATGGTGACCGTCACGCACGTGCCGGGCACCGGTGCGTCGCGGTGCCCGCGGAAGAGCGCGCTCGGGTCGGGCACCTCCCGCATTCCGGTATCGGTCTGCTCGAAGCAGGCGACCTCGTCGGCAGGCCCGTAGCGATTCTTGATCGCGCGCAGCAGTCGCAGCGAGGTGTGACGATCGCCGTCGAGGGAGAGGGTCGTGTCGACGATGTGCTCGAGGGAGCGCGGGCCGGCGATGGTGGAGTCCTTGGTCACCTGGCCCACCAGGCAGATCGCGATACCGCGTGATTTCGCCACGCGAGTCAGTGCCTGCGCGACCTCCATCACCTGCGTGACGCCACCGGCGCGGCCCTCGATGTCTGCGGAGGCCACGGTCTGCACCGAGTCGATGATGACGAGCGGGATGTCGGGGCCATGGTGATCGAGATGCCCGATCACGACGGCGAGGTCGTTGTCATCGGCGAGGAGCAGGTGCTCGCTCGAGGCTCCGATGCGCCGTGCTCGCACCGCGATCTGCTCGACGGATTCCTCGGCAGAGATGTACAGAGTGGGCTTGCCCGTGCGCTGGGCAATCGAGTCGGCGACCGTGAGAAGAAGCGTGCTCTTGCCCGCACCGGGTTCGCCCGCGAGGAGGAGAACCTGACCGCGCACGAGCCCGCCGCCGACGACCCGGTCGAATTCGGCAATGCCCGACTTCATGCGCGGGGGAGACGCACTCGAGGTGACCTCGGAGACCTGGCGAGCGCCCTTGCTCGGTGCCCGGCCGGTGGTCGACGACTTCAGTCCGACACTCGGCGCGGCCTCAGGTATCTCGGCGACCGTGCCGAACTCGCCGCACTTCGAGCAGCGGCCCTCCCAGCGCAGTGCGGTGGCGCCGCATGAGCTGCAGGAGTACTTCGGCCCGGCTTTCGCCATGGCTACTGCGGGTCCGCCGGATGCAGCATGAGCGAGAGAGTGCCAGGGGACGCCTTCATCAGTGCCATGCGCTCATCGCAGATGCGCGCCAGCTCTTCGTAGGCCTTGGGGCCCATGAGTGCCGTGAGTTCGTCCTTGGCATAGATGTAGACGGGGTTCACGCCATTGTGCGCCTCGGTATTGCCGCTGCAGTACCAGTCGAAGTCGTGACCGCCCTCGCCCCAGCCACGACGGTCGTATTCGCTGATGAGCACGACCAGGCGCTCCTTGCCGTCCTCGTACTCGAGGTTCTCGTAACTGCGGCGCATCGGAAGCTGCCAGCACACCTCGGGCTTGGTCTCGACGAAGGAGACGCCCTCCTTCTCCGCGAGGTGGTGCAGCACGCAGCCGAAGGCGCCATCGAAGTCGCGACGATTGTGGAAGATGCAGGCGCCGTCGACGACGCGGGTCTTGCGCGCGCCATCCTCAGTCTCGATCCAGCCCTTCTTCTCCGCGACCTCGGAGAACTGCCACATGTCGGGCGTGAGCTTCTCGACCCAGCGCTTGACGCGCTTCTCGTCCTTCTTCTCCGAGAAGTGCGCACCATGACTGCAGCAGCCGTTGTCGGGGCCATCCTTGTAGATGCCCTTGCAGCCGCTGCCGAAGATGCAGTTCCAGCGCGAGGTCAGCCAGGTGAGGTCGGCACGAATGAGCTGCTCGTCATTGGCGGGGTCGACGAACTCCACCCACTGGCGCGGAAAGTCAAGGGAAACCTCAGGCATGTCCTCACCCTATGGCCAGCAACGGACACGTGAATTGATGACCTCATGAATGCCTCATGAACACCGAGCCGATAACGTCTGGCCATGCGCATGGGAGTACTCGACATCGGGTCCAACACCGTCCACCTCCTTCTTGTCGATGCCCATCACGGCGCAGCCCCCATCCCGGCGTCCAAGCTCAAGATCCCGCTGCGCCTGGCCGAGCACCTGACCCCCGAGGGCGATGTCGACGAGGCCGCCGTCTCCGAGCTCATCACGTTCATTCGCAAGGGCCAGGCGATGGCCGAGGACATGGGCGCCACCGAGCTGATGGCCTTCGCCACCTCGGCAATCCGCGATGCCCGCAATGGCGATCTCGTCCTCGAGCGCATCCAGCAGGAGACCGGCCTGTCGATAGAGGTTCTCTCCGGCGAGGACGAAGCGCGCATGACCTTCCTCGCGGTGCGACGCTGGTTCGGCTGGTCGGCGGGGCGACTGATGGTCATGGATATCGGCGGAGGGTCACTGGAGCTCGCCTCCGGCACCGACGAGGAGCCCGACGTTGCCGTGTCGGTGCCCCTCGGAGCGGGTCGACTCACCCGCTCGCACCTGATCGGCGATCCGCCCACGGCCGACTCGCTGCGCGAGGCCCGTCGGTACGCCCGCGCCACCATTGCCGAGGTGGCCGGCCGGCTCCGTCGCGTCGGTGAGCCGCGCATCGCCGTGGCCAGTTCCAAGACCTTCAAGCAGCTCGCCCGCATCGCGGGGGCGGCGCCCTCCGCCGACGGCATGTACGCGCCGCGCTCGCTGACCCTGGCCGACTTGCAGCTGTGGGTGCCGCGACTCGCAGAGATGACCGCTGCTGAGCGCAGCAGGCTCCCCGGAGTCTCCGAGGGTCGTTCCGAGCAGCTGGTGGCCGGGGCGATCGTGGCCGAGGCAGCGATGGACCTGCTCGATATTTACGAATTGGTCATCTGCCCATGGGCCCTCCGGGAGGGCGTGATCCTGCACCGCATGGATACCCTGCCTACATGACCGATCCGGCGCTCGGCCTCACCTCTGCGGAGGTCGCCGAACGCATCGCTGCGGGCCAGGTCAATGTGGCTCCCGAGGCCAGCAGTCGCAGTCTCGGCAGCATCATCAGGGCCAACACGTTCACCTGGTTCAACGGTCTCATCGGCACCCTGTGGGTGATCATGCTGCTGGTCGCCCCGTTCCAGGACTCCCTCTTCGGCATCGTCATCGTCGCGAACACCGCGATCGGCATCGTGCAGGAGTACCGGGCCTCGCGAACACTCGCGAAGCTCGCGGTGCTCGGAGAGGCCAAGCCGACCGTCCGTCGCGACGGCCTCGAGGTGGAGGTCGGATCCGCGGAGATCGTGCTGGACGACGTCATCCTGCTGTCGACCGGAGATCAGCTCGTCGTCGACGGAGTGGTCCTTGTCTCCGATGGCCTCGAGATCGACGAGAGCCTGCTCACCGGCGAGGCGGATCCGGTCGACAAGTCGATCGGCGACCAGGCAATGTCCGGCTCCTTCGTCGTCGCGGGGTCGGGCGCGTATCAGGCCACGCGCATCGGCCGCGACTCCTTCGCCGCCGGGCTGACCGAGCAGGCCAAGCAGTTCCACTTGACGAATTCAGAGCTCCGGGACGGCATCAACCGGTTCATCCGAATCCTGTCGTACATGCTCCTGCCGGTCGGCATCCTGCTGCTGATCTCGCAAGTCTTCAGGGCACAGATCCCGTTCAACGATGCGATTCGCGGAACGATCGCGGGCGTTGTCACGATGGTGCCCGAAGGCCTGGTGCTGCTGACCAGCATCGCGATGGCCATTGCCGTGATCCGCCTCGCCGGCAAGAAGGTCCTCGTCCAGGACATGCCCGCGGTCGAGGTGCTGGCTCGAGTCGACACCATCTGCGTCGACAAGACCGGCACGCTGACCGAGCCGGGCATGCGGGTGCGCGAGGTCGTCACCCTCGACGAGTCGGCGCCGATCGCCGGGGCACTGGGCTCTATGGCGTCGGCCGAGTCGAATCCCAATCCGACCCTGCAGGCCATTGCCGCGCAGTACGCCATCGGCGACTGGCAGTGCACGGCGAGCGTGCCGTTCTCGAGTGCGCGCAAGTGGTCATCGGCGACCTTCGCCGACCACGGCGCCTGGGTGATCGGTGCCCCGGAGATGCTGCTGCCCGATAGCGATCCCCTCCGCGCCCGTGCCGATGGCATCTCCGCTGATGGCGCGCGAGTTCTCCTTCTCGCTCGCACAGTCGGTGAGCCCTCGGCCGAGGATGGCCCGGGAAGGATCACCCCGGCAGCGCTCGTGGTCATCGACCAGCGACTGCGGTCGGATGCGGCCGAGACTGTCGCGTACTTCCTCTCGCAGGGAGTTCGAGTCAACGTGATCTCAGGGGACAACGCGGCGACTGTGGGCGCTATCGCGAGCGAGGCCGGTGTTCCGGGTGCCGAGCATCCCTACGATGCGCGCGAGCTGCCTGCCGATATCGAGGGCATGGCCGAGGTCATGCAGACCCAGTCCGTGTTCGGCAGGGTCACCCCATTGCAGAAGCAGGCGATGGTCGACGCTCTCCACTCGCGCGGATCCACGGTCGCCATGACTGGCGATGGCGTCAATGACGTGCTCGCGCTCAAGAACGCCGATCTCGGAATCGCAATGGGCTCCGGCAGCGGAGCCACCCGCGCGGTCGCTCAGCTCGTGCTTCTCGAGGATCGCTGGTCAGTGATGCCTAGCGTCGTGGCCGAGGGCCGCAGAGTCCTGGGCAACATCGAGCGCGTCTCCGATGTCTTCCTGACCAAGTCTTTCTACGCGATGATCATCTCGATCATTGTCGGCATCTTCGCGATCGAGTTCCCCTTCCTGCCGCGCCACCTCTCACTGATCGGTGCGCTCACCATCGGCGTTCCCGGCTTCTTCCTCGCGCTCATGCCCAATACCGAGCGCTTCCGACCGGGTTTCTTCCGCCGCGTGCTTCTCTTCTCGGTGCCGGCGGGAGTGATCGCTGCGGCAGCCGCTTTGCTGAGCTACACCTGGGCGATCCGGGTGGGCGAGCCAATCGGCAGCGCGCAGACCGCAGCGACCGTCACCCTGTTCATCGTGACGACCGCCGTGCTTCTTCAGTCGGCTCGTCCGCTGAACTGGATCCGACTGGGCATCGT
>JBJSWO010000053.1:0-2945 GCA_046085905.1 Actinomycetes bacterium
CGTGGTGGGGTGTGGGACCCCATCACAGGTTCCCACCACCCTACAGTTCTCTCACGCCAGGAGGAGGAACCGTGAGCGCAGTCGTACTCGTCGTCGACGACGAGCCCGCCGTCAACGACCTCATCTGCGATGCCCTTCGACTGTCGGGATTCCGCACGCACAGCGCTCCCGACGGCCTGGCGGCTCTACAGTTCCTGCGCACGACGACCGTTGACCTCGTCGTCCTCGACATCAACATGCCTCGCATTGATGGCTTCGAGACTCTCACTCGCATGCGGGAGGCAGGTGATTCGACTCCGGTGATCGTGCTGACGGCACGGCAGGAACGTGACGACACGCGCGCCGGCTTCGAGCGCGGTGCGGATGACTTTGTCCACAAGCCGTTCAGCATCGAGGAGCTCATCTGGCGGGTGAAGGCCGTCCTGCGCCGCACTACCGCCGACTCCCCCGACTCCGCGCTCACCCTCGGCGAGGTGCGACTCGACCCCGATCGACATCTCGTGACCGTCAGCGAGAGCGAGGTGGCACTCTCCGGCACGGAGTTCCGGTTGCTGGAGATCCTGATGGAGAACGCCGGGCGAGTCCTGAGCAAGGATCAGCTGCTCAGTCGTGTCTGGGGTCTGGGCCCCGGAGTCGAGAGCAGCGTGGTCGAGACGTATATCTCCTACCTGCGCAAGAAGCTCGGTGACGCGGTGAGCATTCGCACCGTGCGCGGTGTCGGCTATCAGCTGCAGGACCCCAGGTCATGACCCTGCGCACGAAGATCACGGCGCTGACAGCCCTGCTGATCTTCATCGCGACGGCCCTCCTCGGAGTGATTGCCTTCTGGACCACTCGGACCATCCAGTACGACACCCTCGATCGAGGACTCATTGCCGCAGCACGCGATGCCCGCACCAGGTCACTGCAGGACAACCCACGGCCACTGCCCAGTGACGTGTACCTTCCGTACGCGATCAGCCTGATCAGGCCCGGTTACCCGCAGACCGAGCTGCTTCGGCCTGCCGGCTACGGAAATGAGCCGCTCCCCTTCCCGGTGCTCACTCGCGAGCAGGCTCTCGCCTTGATGGATACCCCGACCAGCGTGGCCTTCACTCCCGAGTACCGGCTGGTGACGGTGATCTCGGGACCCAATCGGGCGCTGGTCGTGGCGGGCACGCCCATCGACGAGCTCAAGGCCGGATTGGGGCGTCTCGCCACACTTCTCGGCATCGGCGTGCTGCTGGTGACGGCCCTCGGCTCCGCGATCGCCTGGCTCTTCGTGCGTCGCCTCTTTCGGCCCGTCGACGAGATGGTCGTGGCCGCCGAGGAGATCGCGCAGGGCAACACGCATCTGCGCGTGCCCGAGGCACCCAGCGGTACCGAGCTCGGTGTGCTGTCGGATGCCCTCAACACGATGATCGAGTCGCTCACCGCTTCGCTTACGGCGGTCGAGGCTTCCGAGCTCAGGCTGCGCGGCTTCGTGTCGGATGCCTCGCACGAGATTCGCACTCCCCTGACCGTAATTCGCGGGTACATCGAACTCCTGCAGGCCCAGCGGGCCGACGCATCCGAGCTCGAGATTCGAGCCCTCGATCGCATCGAGTCCGAGAGTCGCCGTCTGGAGAATCTGGTCACCCAGCTGCTGCTGCTCGAGCGCATCGATGCGGGCACGCAAATCACGCGGGAAGAGTTCGATCTTGCCGCTCTCGTGCGCGAGTATTTCGGTGATCTCACTGACCTCGGTGACGGTCGTCCGGTCACGATGATCCTGGCCCCCTGCACGCTGATGGGCTCGGCCGACCAGTGGCGGCAGGTGTTGGCCAACATCGTCCAGAACATCACTCGCTACACCCCGGAAGGCTCTGCGGTGCACGTCGAGCTCGCAGCGACCCCGGCGCACGCCATTCTCACCATCGATGACTCCGGCCCGGGCATCCCCGCCGACAAGCGGGCCAGCGTGACCCAGCGCTTCACACGTCTCGATGAGTCGCGTTCCTCGACGACCGGCGGCTTCGGCCTGGGCATGAGCATCATCGCGTCAGTCGTCGAGACGCATGACGGAATCCTCGAGCTCGGCGAGAGCCCTGCCGGCGGCCTGCGCATCCGCATCACCGCACCACGGCAGGCCTAGATTGCATCGGGGTTGAGGGGACGAGCCGGCCTGTAAGCCGGGTTCTGTATCGACCGAAGTCGATGGTGATCATCCATCTAGGACTGCCGTTGCCGGCAGCCTCGTGCGACCTACCTGCGAACATCGAGCGGGCCGCTCGTTCGCACAGGCCTTGCGGCCCTCTTGGTCTTGCTCCAGGCGGGGTTTACCAAGCCACCATGGTCACCCATGGTGCTGGTGGTCTCTTACACCACCGTTTCACCCTTACCAGGATTGCTCCTGGCGGTCTGTTCTCTGTGGCACTGTCCCGCGGGTTGCCCCGGGTGGGCGTTACCCACCGCCTTGCCCTGTGGAGCCCGGACTTTCCTCGACACTTGCGTGCCGCGATCACCCGGCCGACTCGTCCGCGCAGCAGGCTACGCGCTCTGACCATGGTCGGTCCACTCACGGATGCGCCCGACCCTCGCGAGTGCGAGGATCAGGCATGCCCGATCGCCGTCAGTCCGCCACGCGTCAGGCACGCACGAAGAACGGCTTCGCGCCCAAGATCTGCCAGGCCTGCGGTCGGCCCATGGAGTGGCGCAAGGCCTGGGCACGCGACTGGGACTCCGTGAAGTACTGCTCCGAGAAGTGTCGCCGCGCATGACCGATGTCGTACTCGTTCCCTATGACCGCCTGAGCCTGAACCACGGTGCCCTCGCCGGAGTCGACCCACGTTCCACGCAGATCCTGATGATCGAGAGCGAGCAGATGCTGCGCTCGCGCACCTGGCATGCCCAGCGGCTCTTCCTGCTGATGTCGGCCGCCGCACACGTCGAACAGGAACTACGCGATCGCGGCTTCACCGTGCACG
>JBJSWO010000054.1:0-4659 GCA_046085905.1 Actinomycetes bacterium
CCTGCTTCCACGGTGTCGGTCATGGTGTCATGTTCGCCACAGGTCTTGATGTGGCGAAGTCGATCGATCTCTGCGAGCTCGCCCCGAGCCCGACGCTTTCGGTCCGCTGCGGCGAGGGTGTCTTCATGCAGCTCTTCAGTGCAGATGTTGCCGGGGGTCACGCGGCAGGCAAGGGCGCGAACGCCGAGACTGTCGACACGGCACGCGGAACCTGCTCACGCATCCGGATGCCCTACGCCGGCGCGTGCTGGTTCTACACGCCGACACTGTGGCTGGCCGAGCATCCCGATGACTTCACGGGCGCCATGGGCTGGTGTGCGAATGCGCCCTCGAACTTCGGCCGGGAGCTCTGCGCGAAGGGCGTGGGCAGCCGCACCATCAAGTACCACCCCGATGATCCGACCATCGGCGCGCGCGTGTGCGCTGGCGCAGGTGAGCTGATGGATGACTGCCTGGCCGGGATGGGCTCGTACTGGTCCGTGCATCACAAGGGCATGCGCCCCGCGAATGACGTGTGCAGTCGGCTTGGTGGCGCCCGGCTCGAACGACGATGCCTGCAGGTGACCAGCGCCTGAACCTCAGTCGCAGGCCTCATAATCGAAGGGGCAGTGGCGGCAGCGGTTACCGCAGCACGCACCTCGATTCAGGTGATACGCCTCGGTCATCACGAATAATCCGGTGCGCGGATCGAAGTACCCGTCGTCCTCCCGTGCCATAGCCTGGGCGTGAGCGAGGGCAATGGCCTCGCTCTCGGACGTCGTGCTCATGGAGAGAGTCTGGCATGTGGGATTTCAACGGACGTCGCGCAGTGATCACCGGTGCGGGCAGCGCGATCGGCATCGGATTCGTCTCGGCGCGAGTGCTGGCCGAACTCGGTGCTTCAGTTGCACTGCTGGGTCTCGGTGAGCGGGTGATCGATCGCGCGAATGAGCTCAATGAGATGGGCTTCGATGCCATTGCTGCGCGCTGCGATCTCACTGACCCCGACGCGACCTCCGAGGTCTTCGATCTGGTGGCCGAGGAGCTCGGCGGCATTGACGTGCTCGTCAACAATGCGGGCATGACCAGCCATGACAATCCGGCAGTCGCGGAGATGGGTGGGCTGTCGGAGCTCAGCTTCGCCGGCTGGCAGGCTGCCATCGGCCGAAACCTCGACACGACCTTCCTCGCCTCAAAGGCCGCACTGCCGTACCTGCGTGCCTCGGGCAGCGGACGCATCATCATGATCTCCAGCGTGACCGGTCCGCACATGGCCATGCGCAACCTCGTCGGCTACGCGGCCGGCAAGGGAGGCATGAACGGGCTCATGAAAGGCCTGGCTCTCGACGAGGCGCGAAACGGGATCACCTGCAATTCGGTGTCGCCGGGCTGGATCCACACCGAGGCGCTGACCGGACCGGAGTACGAGCAGGGTTTCACCGTTCCGTTGGGTCGCCCGGCACAGCCTGAGGAAGTCGCCTCAGCGGTGGCCTGGCTGGCCTCACCCGGGGCGTCGTACGTCACGGGTCAGTCGATCGTGGTCGATGGGGGCAACTCCATCGCGGAAGAGCGTGGCTGACGGTCGCGCGGGCGGTGGGTCAGAGCGCGGCTGACAGTCGCGCACGACCATTCGGTAGGTTTTTCACATGGGTGCAGACAAGCTGATTTCAAGTGGCAGTCCGTGGGAGAGCAAGATCGGTTACTCCCGCGCAGTAGTGGCAGGCGATTACGTCCACGTCTCCGGAACGACGGCGACCATTGACGGTGTGGTGCAGCATCCCGGTGATGCCTACAACCAGACTCTGACTGCCCTCGGCGTGATCGAGAAGGCGATTGCCCAGGTAGGCGTCACCCTGGCTGATGTCGTGCGCACCCGTTGCTACGTCTCGAGCGCGGAGGCGATGGACGACGTCGCTCGCGCGCACGGGGAGATCTTCGGCGAGATTCGGCCTGCTCTGACGATTCTGTCGGGCGTGGCCTTCGTCGATCCGGCGATGCTCGTCGAGATCGAGGCCGACTGCTACTCGCGCGATCTTCGCGCGTAGATCAGCTAGATCGAGAAGTCATCCTCGGTCTGCCACACGCCATCGGCGCTGATGTAGGAATTCGATGTGGTCAGGTGACCTGTCACCTGCATCTCGAGTTCCTCCACGCGGCGCAGCAATGACTTCACGCTCGTGCCCACGGGATCCGGAAGATCGGCGTCCTCGCCGGTCGGACGAATGCGGCCGCGTGAGTCGGCGATGACCTGACCGGGAACGCCGACCACGACCGAGTGCTCGGCGACCGAGCGCAGCAGCACCGCGTTCGCGCCGATTCGGCTGTCAGAGCCCACGTAGATGTCGCCGAGCACCTTGGCCCCGCTGCCCACCACGATGCGATCGCCGATCGTGGGATGGCGCTTGCCGGGGTCAAGCGTGTTACCGCCGAGAGTCGCCCCGTGATAGATCGTGACATCGTCGCCGATCACCGTGGTCTCGCCGATCACGACTCCCGAGCCGTGGTCGATAAAAAGGCGTGCGCCCAGGGTCGCACCCGGATGAATCTCGATCTGGGTGAGGAATCGAGTGAACTGCGAGACGGCGCGGCCGAGGAACTTCGCGTGATGCCGCCACAGCCAGTTGCTCACTCGATGGCCCCACACGGCATGGATTCCCGGGTACAGCAGGGCCACCTCAATGCGACTTCGCGCAGCCGGATCACGCTCGACGATCGAGGCAAGCTCATCGCCGATGCGACCCATGAGTGTCTCCGTGTGCGTCGGTGATTAGTCGCCGAGGCCGGCGAAGAGCGCGGTCGACAGGTAGCGCTCGCCGAAACTCGGGATGATCACGACGATGGTCTTGCCGGCATTCTCCGGACGCTTCGCGACCTCACGAGCCGCCCAGAGTGCGGCACCGGAGGAGATGCCGACGAGCAGGCCTTCCTCGGTTGCGGCGCGACGAGCGGTGGCCATGGCGTCGTCGGCCACCACGCGAATGACCTCGTCATACACCTCGGTGTCAAGGATGGACGGCACGAAGCCTGCGCCGATGCCCTGAATCGGGTGCGGGCCCTTGGTGCCACCGGAGAGAACCGGTGATGCGTCGGGCTCGACGGCAATGACCTGCACGGAGGGCTTGAGCTCCTTCAGTGCCTGGCCGACGCCGGTGATGGTGCCGCCGGTGCCCACGCCGGAGATCAGGATGTCGACGGTGCCGTCGGTGTCGTTCCAGATCTCCTGGGCCGTGGTCTTGCGGTGAATGGCCGGATTGGCGGCGTTGTTGAACTGCTGCGGCATGAAGTACTTGGGATCACTGGCGGCCAGTTCGGTTGCCTTCGCGATCGCGCCGCCCATGCCTTCGGGGCCGGGGGTCAGGATCAACTCAGCGCCATAGCCGCGCAGCAGCATGCGCCGCTCGATGCTCATCGTCTCGGGCATGGTGAGCACGATCTTGATGCCGCGTGCGGCGCACACCATTGCCAGGGCGATGCCGGTGTTGCCGCTGGTGGGCTCGACGACGATCGTGTCAGGACCGATCAGTCCGGCTTCCTGCGCTGCATCGATCATCGCGACGCCGATGCGGTCCTTGACGCTGTGGGCCGGGTTGAAGAATTCCAGCTTGGCCAGGACCTGGGCATCTGCGCCGTCGGTGATCGTGCGGATGCGGACGAGGGGGGTGTTGCCGATCAGCTCGGTGATGTCATTGGCGATACGCATGGGGCGACTCTATAGGCGATTGCGGGCACGTCCAGGGGGATGGATCTCACCTGCAAGGCGTTTGCAGCAATGACTCGGCCCCCGTGCACATGCACGAGGGCCGAGAAGCTGGGGTGACCGACGGGATTCGAACCCGCGACATTCGCGACCACAACGCGACGCTCTACCGCTGAACTACGGTCACCATGGAGCCCCCGAAGACTACAGGAGACCGAGTGGCCGGATTCTCGGGCCTCAGGAACCGTGCTCGGCGCCGAGGGCGCGAGCTGACTCGCTATCGGGGCCGGGCTGGGGCACGAAGACCGCATCGCGGAAGTAGCGCAGCTCGCTGATCGAGTCGCGGATATCGCCGAGGGCGCGGTGGTTGCCCGTCTTCTCCGGCGAGGCGAAGTAGACGCGCGGATACCAGCGGCGGGTGAGCTCCTTGATGCTGGAGACATCCACGAGCCTGTAGTGCATGTGAGCATCGAGCTCGGGCATGTAGGCGGCAAGGAATCCGCGGTCGACGTAGACACTCGAGCCGGCGAGCGGCGCCTTGCGCGCCTCGGGCACGTGGGCGCGGACGTAGGCCAGCACCTGCTGCTCGGCATCGGCGAGTGCGATCCCGTGGGGGATCTCCTCGATCAGGCCGGAGACGGTGTGCATGTTGACGACGAAGTCGTCCATGCCCGCGAGGGATTCCTCGCCGGGCCTGACCACGAGCGTGATGCCCTCGTCGAGCTCATTGAGCTCCGCATCGGTGACGATGCAGGCGATCTCGACGATCTCGTCGAACTTCGGATCGAGCCCCGTCATCTCGAGGTCGATCCACACGAGTCGGTCAGCACTGGCCATGTGGAAAGCCTATGGGCATGCTCGCGAGGTGGTGTCGGTGGTGCTCAGGCAGCGAGCAGCCAGCGCACGAGATCGGTCTCGGTCACGATGCCCACGAGCTTGTTCCGGCAGTCGAGCACCGCGATCGCCTCGAGGGAGCGTTCCGA
>JBJSWO010000055.1:0-6893 GCA_046085905.1 Actinomycetes bacterium
GCGATCATGTGCTGCTCGGCCCCGCGGCGGGCTCCGAGGGCCGCATGGAGAACCCACGTGACTACGCGATGCCCGGCAATCAGGATCCTGCCACCGAGTGGCCCTCGGCCATAAGATCCAGGGTCGCGAGATCCTTCGCGAGCACGAGCGGATGACGGAGCGGGGCGATCAGCGCGATGCCACCGACGCGAATGCGCGTGGTGGCTGCGGCGATGGCGCTGAGCATGACGATCGACGAGGGCCACTCGGTGGCCGGATCCTGATTGCCGGGCATCGCGTAGTCACGTGGGTTCTCCATGCGGCCCTCGGAGCCCGCCGCGGGGCCGAGCAGCACATGATCGCTGATCATGATCATGTCGAAGCCGGCATCCTCGGCCTCCTGGGCCATGCGCACGATGCCGCGAATATCGCGGGGGTCAGCCATGGTCCAGTTCTCGGTGAGAACGCTGACCAGCTTCGGCCTCATGACGCGGGCTAGATCGCTGACGAGTTGTCGGCAAGCAGCGTGCCGCCATGGAAGGTGGTGCCGACCTCGCAGTAGTAACCGGCGATGATCTCGTCGACGGGCAGGAGTGATGCCGGCTGATCCCAGGGTGAGTCGTGCAGTGTCAGCTCGGCATCGCCGATCCAGGGCTGGCCGAGATCGAGATCGACACCGCCCATCGTGGCGAGCTGGTTCAGTGAGAGACCCGCACCGGGCACCATCGACGGCATCACGCGGTGATGCAGCATCTTGTGACCGTTGACGAAGCCATTCGACGGCGCCGGCTCACGCAAGGTGACCTTCGCGCTGGCGAGTCGATGGTCGTACGCCGCGAGGGAGGCTCCGAAGGTGCCACCCTCGGCAATGCGCGGTGCCGCCTTGCCACGGTTGTACGGGCGGGTGACATAGACACTGCCGAGCTTCTTCGGGTATCCCTGGAACCAGCCGCGACCGATGGCGAAGTCAGTGGTGACCCAGATCAGCACGCAACGGCTGTAGGTAACGCCCTGGTACGAGCAGCGCACCACGACGAAGGCCTCGAGGTACTGCGAGCGCGAGGGATCGAGCAGCTCGGCGCCGTCAGTGCTGCACGACTGCCAGTCGGCCCAGATGAAGGCGACGGCTCCGGGGTCCTCGGGGGCGAGGTCGAGCTCGGGGGGCAGGATCGCGCGCACGTTGGCGGGGTCGGTGCGGTACTCGACGGTCATCAGGGTGCCGGAGTAGTGCCAGGGCATCTCGGGAATGAGTGCCGAGCCGCCGCCAGGGGTGAAGGGGGGCAGGAAGCCCTGGGAGTTCGTCATAGTGCGTGAGCCTAGCAAGTTTTCGAGGATCGTTTGGGCCCAAACAACCGATTCCCCGTCGGGCCCGTAGGGCACTCCCGTGCGGTCGGCGTTAGCCTTCGGGGGTGCCGCAGAAACCCGTTCGTCAGCGCCTCAATCGCGAGGTGATCTGCGCCGCCGCGCTGGAACTGGCGGCGGAGTCGGGCAGCCCCGATGTGAGCATGCGGGCCCTGGGCGAGCGCCTCGGCGTCGATGCCACGGCCGTGTACCGGCACTTCGCCGACAAGGACGACCTCATGCGCGCCGTCGGAGACCGCGCGCTGGCCCCGGCCACCAAGGGATTCACCACCACCGATGATCCGGCCGACGATGTTCGGCGCATGTGCACAGGCCTGCGCAAGGCCCTGCTCAAGAACCAGGTGGGGCTGATCATCACCTCGGCCGGCCCGACCCGAAATGCCAATGAGCTGCGCATCACTGAGGTGATGCTCGATGCCTTCCTGCGCGCGGGCATGGATCCCGATGACGCAGCGCGCGCGTATCACGTGCTCATCGAGTACACGGTCGGCTCGGCCTCACTCGATGCACCCCTGTCGCGAAATGCGAAGGAGCGCAAGGCCACGTACGACACCTGGCGTCGTGATTACCGCGCGCTCCCGGCCGAGGAGTACCCGGCCATTCACGAGCTCGTCGGTCACCTGTACCCGAGCAGTGACGAAGTCTTCGCTGCCGGGCTCAGTGCGCTCATCGCGCAGCTCATGCCGTCGTAACGCGAATCAGTACACGCGGGCGTACTCGCCCTGCTCCCAGTCAGTGACCGCTGACACCCAGCGCTTCCACTCATCGCGCTTGAGCCCGACATACACCTCGACGAGATCCTTCTCGAGGTACGACTGAAGCTTGGTATCGGCCTCGAGTGCATCGAGTGACTCCGCGAGCGAGTGCGGCGTGTGCCGGTCGGTGTTCGGTGCCTCATCGGCATCACCGAGCTGCGGCGCAGGCAATTCGAGCTTCTCGTCGACACCGTGCATGCCTGCGGCAAAGAGCGCGGCGCTGAGCAGATGCGGAGTCGCGCTGCCGTCAGCCATGCGGTGCTCGACGCGCGTGGTGGCCCCGCGCTGGCCGGGCACGCGCACCGTGGCGATGCGATTGTCGAGACCCCAGTTGGCCCAGTAGCCGCTGAGCATGCCGGGAGTGAGGCGCTTGTAGGAGTTCACGGTCGGAGCCGCGAATGCCGCGAGTGCCTCATGATGCGCGAGCAGGCCGGCGATGAAATGGCGTGCGAGATCAGTGATGCCCAGCGGGTCATCGAGGCTCGCGAACATGTTCTCGCCTGCTGCATTCGCGAGGCTCATGTTCACGTGCATGCCGTTGCCGACCGCATCCGCGAACGGGCGCGCCATGAAAGTCGCATCGACACCGCGCTCGCGTGCTGCAAGACGCACGAGCTCGCGGAAGAGAAGCGCGCAGTCGGCTGACTCGAGTGCGGGCTGGTAGTGAAGCGCTGCCTCGACCTGGCTCGGCGTGAACTCGGCGTTGACACCCTCGACCTGCAGGCGTGCCATCTCGGCGAGCTCGACGACCGCCTCGAGCGTGCCGCTCGGATCAGCACCTGCGCCGATGCCGTACACGCGGTGATCGGGAACGGGCATCTTGACGAGCGGCTTGATGCTCTCGAGCAGGAAGAACTCCATCTCGAAGCCGGTCATCGGCGTGTAGCCGCGCTGAGCCCATTGATCGCAGATCATGCGCAACTGGCGACGACCGTCGAGCGGGAGCTCATCTCCGTTGGTGCGGTAGAGATTCGACAGCGCGATCTGGCGACCGCCGATCCACGGGCGCAGGGTGGCCGAGTCGATGCGCGCTTCCATGTCGGGGAAGCCGGCACTGGTCGAGTAGCTGGGCGTATCGAGGAATTCGAGATCGAGCCCCTGGACCATCACGGTGATCGCGTAGTGAGTTGGATGATCGACACGGTGGGTCGGAACAGTCTTGCCATGGGTAAGCCCGAGCAGGTCGGGGAAGATAACGTCGATCTGGTCGGTCACGTCAGTTCGCCTCTCCGGCCGCTACGCCGACCAGGGTTCCCTTGTCGACTACTTGGTGATCATCGAGCCACACGCTGTGGCCCCGCATCGGGAGGTCGAAGTGGCCTGCCGTGAAGCGATCGGCATTCTCGTTCGCGCCGGTGCTGAACAGGAAGTTGCCTGCGAAGGCTCGAGCCTCGGTGCCGTTGATGTCGGAGCGGTCGTAGAGCTCGAGGAAGTCCCAGCGCGCGCCGGTATTCATGCCGAACCCGACATGCGATGTCGCGTAGGCATCTGCGTCGAAGGCCTCGAGGTACGAGCGCATGAGCTCGGCCTGGTAGCCGTTGCCCTTGATCTCGACGACGTAGTCGTTCTCGATGCGCATGGTGATCGGCTCGGTGATGTAGTGCTTGAACGTCAGGTTGATGTCACCTGGTGCGAGTACGACCGTGCCATTCACCGTGCCCTTGGCCGGGAAGGCGAGTACGAGGCCACCCGGCCAGTGCGCGATCGAGCCGGGGCCTGAGATCACTCCGGTGGAGCCGGCGGTGAACGCACCGGCGAGCTCAACGGTGAGATCGGTGCCGAACTCGCTGATGGCGCGCATCGTCTTCGATCGCTTCATCAGTTCGTGCGCAGCGGTGACGCGCTCGGCCATCACCGGATCGTGACGCATGCGCTCGTAGACCTCGGGATGCTCGAGGCTGACCATGAGGATGCTCGTGCCGGAGGAGAGAATCGGGCCGAGCTCCTTCGCATGCAGCATGCCCTCGACCGTGCAGTCGACGACGAACGGAACCGAGGAGAGTGAGCCGATTGCGCCGGCCAGACCATTGAGTGCGAGGGAGGTTCCGGTGGAGCGAATGGCGACCGGGCCCGGATTCGCGGGCGTGCGCATGACGACTTCGAAGGGCTTCGCCCCGAGAGACTCGAGCGCGAGCAGCGAGGTCTCGACGAGGTCAGGTCGACTCGCCGACTCGGAGAGCACGATGCACTCCATGCCCGGAGTCACGCCGTTCACCTTGAACTGCGCGGCAAAGGACTCGATCCAGCGCCATTCGGCGACAGGCGGTCGGACGGTCATGTGGTCTCCCAGTGCTGAAGGATGGCGCGGTTCACGGCGTCAGGTGCCTCGAGGTTGAGCAGGTGCCCGGCGCCGGGAATCGTGACAAGTGTGGCATTGGGCATCAGGTCGACGATGGCCTTCGAGTAGGAAGGGGGCGTTTCGTCGTCGTCCTCGCCAATGACCACCAGGGTCGGCACCGTGATCTCCGGGAGAATCGCCCTCGAATCATGCGAGGGAAGGATCGAGAGGCTGGTGAGCATGCCCGCCATGGGGATGCGGGCCATGGCCTCGCAGGCCTCGGGCACCACGTGCTGGGCATTGGCTCCCGCGAGCGAGCTGAGGATCACGGGAGCCGCGGCACCGACCGTGCCGAAGGTCTCGAGGCCCTTCAGCCGGTTGTTGCGCCATTCGTCGGGGTCGGTGCCGTCGAGGCCGAAGGCGGGGCTGGTGCAGATGAGGGTGAGGGAGCGCACGAGCTCGGGGTAGGCGTGGGTCGTGTACTGGGCGATCATGCCGCCGAATGACGTGCCGACCAGGTCAACGGGTGCATCAGGGGATACCCGACGGATCAGGGCGGCGGCGCGATCGGCATAGCCCGCGAAGCTCGGGTTCTCGACGGGCGCGGACTCACCGTAGCCAGGTGCGTCCCAGGCCACGACCCTCTCGGCCTCGGCCAGCACGGGGAGATTGGGGCCCCAGGCGATGCGTGAACCGCCCAGGCCGTGAAGCAGGACGGCCACGCGCGGACCCTCGCCGGCCTCGCGCCAGGCGTTCGGGCTCTCGTCGACATCGGTGATCGTGATCGGCATCCCCGAAAACTATGGCCGCGTATCAATTTAGTCAACAGTGTTGACATTTGATTTTCCATCCCTATTCTCGGGGCTATGACTCCTGCGAATGCCGTTGCCGCACATGAAGGTTCCTCCGTTGCCACCGGTTCCACCGGCGGCAAGACCGGCCTGGTCGGTACCCCTGACTCCACGATGACCCGCGACGAGATGGTCGCGGTGATCCGCGAGCTCGGTCCGAACTTCGAGGAGCGCGCCGTTCAGACCGACCTCAACGCCGAGTTTCCCTGGGGGAACTTCAATGACCTGCGCGAGCGCGGCTTCCTGGCCCTGTGCGTGCCGAAGCAGTACGGCGGCATGGGTGCGAGCTACGCCGACTACATCCGGGTGTCCGAGGAGATCGGTCGGCACTGCGGCTCCACCGCCCTAACCTTCAACATGCACAACGCCACGATGCTGTGGGCCGGCCAAGTCGCTGACCTTCTCGACATGAGCCCTGAGGAGCGCGAGACCCACGAGCGTCGTCGCGCGGAGATGTTCCGAGGGGTCGTCGAGAACGGTGAGATCCACTCGCAGCCGTTCAGCGAGGGCCTGAACCCCGGTGCCCTCGCCGGCATCATGACCCGTGCCACCCCGGTTGAAGGCGGCTATCTCGTTACCGGCCGCAAGATCTTCGCCTCGCTCTCCGGAGCGGCTGATCGCTACAACGTCACCTGCCAGGTCGAGGGCGAGGAGTTCCTGCGCCTGCTCTCGGTCCGCGCGAATGCGGAGGGCGTGGAGATCGTCGACGACTGGGATCCCCTGGGCATGCGCGGCACGGTCTCGCGCACGCTTCTTCTCAAGGACGTCTTCGTCCCCGCTGATGACGAGATCATGCCCGGCGGCATGTACGACCAGGCGGCCAAGCGCTTCCCCTACCTCTTCATGTCGCTGGCACCCTCGTACCTCGGCCTGACAAAGGGCATCCTCGACTTCACTCGCAGCTACCTGCGCGGAGAGGTGGCCGCAGCCGCCAAGGGCACCGGACGTCGCGATAACCCCATCAAGCAGTACGGCTGGGCCGAGATGAATATCAAGTACGAGCAGTCCCGCGCCATGCTCTTCAGCGTTGTCGACTCGGCCACCCTCGACCCTGTCGAGGAGCAGATGGTCACTGCATGGGCGGCCGTGTACACCGTCATGGAGCATGCCAATGCCGTGGCAGCGCTGGCCGTGCGGGTGTGCGGTGGCCAGGCGATGCTCAAGCACATGCCCCTTGAGCGCATGTACCGGGATTCCCGACTGGGCTCGACGATGCTCCCCTGGAGTGCCGAGGTCGCTCTCGAGCGAATCGGGAAGTCTGGCCTGTACGACGCCTAGGAGTCGAGGGCGAGGCGGAATCGTTACCGCGCCACTTCCCGAAAGTGCTTGCGCACGACCCATGTTTGATCAAGTATTCGCTTGTCGTTCGGTCTCGTACGAGCACGATCACGTCCCTATGGAGGAGACATGTCGCAACGGGAACACCTCCCGCATTCAGATCAGAACCTTGGTCCCGGTGATCCGGAGACCAAGTCGACCTCGCTGAGGAAGGGCACGCTGGGCCTCTTCGGCATCATCTTCTTCGTCGTGGCCGCAGCCGCACCGGTGGCCGGCATGACGGGTGCCTTCCCTGTCTCCGTCGCGATCGGCGACGGCGCAGGAGCTGCGGGCATGTTCGTGGCTGTCGGCATTCTCCTGCTGCTGTTCTCGGTGGGCTACGCGACCATG
>JBJSWO010000056.1:0-5499 GCA_046085905.1 Actinomycetes bacterium
ATTGCCTGGCTGCTCGGCGGCTTCGCGTTCTATTACGTGCGCCGCATCGCGCCCGAGCTGCTGCCGGAGTCGGAGCAGAACTTCCATCGCCGCGTGTACCTGCACGTGGTCGGCACGCCTGCCGAGTCCGATGTGCTCGTCTTCGGAGCCGGCATGACCATGACCAACTACTACGGGGTCGAGGTCAGCCGCGACGGACGCTGGCTGCAGATCTCGGCATCCGAGGGCACTGAGCCGCGCAATGACCTCTGGATCTCCGATCTCGATTCCTGCGACCCGGCGCATCCCTCGTTCACCCTGATCCAAGGCGATGTCGACGCGCAGACCTCACTCTCCTTCGAGCGTGATGGCCGCATCTACGTGAGCACCGACCTCGATGCGCCCTACGCGCGGCTGGCCGTTGCCACGCACGAGGATCCCTTCACCTGGACAGACCTCATCCCCGAGGATCCCGATGCCGTGCTCGACGGCTACGCACTTCTCGACGGCCCCGAGCTCGAACGTGACCTGCTGCTCGTCGTGCGCACCCGCCATGGCGTCAGCGAGATGAGCCTGCATGCTGCCGGCGATGGCGCCTTCCTCGAGTCCGTGCCGCTGCCCGGTGCTGGCACGATCGGCGGCCCCGTGCAGCATCTCGACGGCGGCCCCATCTGCTGGTTCGTCTACACCGATCACACGACCGTTCCGCATATCTACACCTTCGATGCGCGCACCCGCGATGTTGCCCTCCATTCATCGCCCCCGGGGGCAGTCGAGGTTCCGAAAGTCTTCTCCCGACAGGTCGAGTACGTCTCCAAGGACGGCACGGTCGTGCGCATGTTCGTCATCGCGCCGACCGAGACACCCGATCAGCCGCGCTTGACGATTCTCTACGGCTACGGCGGCTTCGGCATTCCGCTCACGCCCGGCTACTCCGCCGCGATTCTCGCCTGGGTCGAGGCGGGCGGGGTATGGGCCGTGGCCAATCTGCGCGGCGGCGGCGAGGAGGGCGAGGACTGGCATCGAGCCGGCATGCTCGGCTCGAAGCAGAACGTGTTCGACGACTTCCATGCGGCGGCCGAGTACCTCATCGCCGAGGGCTACACCGAGTCACCGAAGCTCGGCATCTACGGCGGCTCGAATGGCGGCCTGCTCGTGGGTGCCGCGATGACCCAGCGCCCCGAGCTCTACAACGCCGTGGTCTGCGTGGCACCCCTGCTCGACATGATTCGCTACACGGCCTCCGAGCTCGGCCCGACCTGGACAGTCGAGTACGGCGACCCCGAGATCGCCGAGCAATTCGGCTGGCTCATCGGCTACTCGCCGTATCACAACGTGCACGAGGGCGCCGATTACCCGGCGACGATGTTCGCGGTATTCGACAATGACACGCGTACCGATCCCATGCACGGTCGCAAGCTGTGCGCGGCCGTGCAGCACGCCACGTCGGGTACCCGCCCCATTCTCATTCGCGCCGAGGGCAACGTGGGCCACGGCGCTCGCTCAATGGACAAGTCGATCGAGGAGACTGCCGATACCCTGGCGTTCTTCCGGAAGTGGACCTCATGATGATTGCCGCGGCAACGAAGCCGAACTGGTACGACGGCCCCGTCGAGTGGGTGCTGGGCACACCCCTTCAGGTCATTCTCATCATCGTCGTTGCCCTGATCATCCAGGTCGTGCTCGTGCGAGTGATCCATAAGGTCGTCAGGCGCACGTCGGAGCGTGCTCGAATCGAGCGACTAGAGCAGACACGCAAGTACACGCGCACCGCCGAGCTCTCGGAGATGCTCCTTAACCAGCGCACCGAGCAGAGAGCTGCGGCGATCGGAACCCTGCTCACCAGCTCGGTCTCGCTGATCGTCTGGACTGTCGCCGTGCTGATGGCACTCGAGGCTCTCGGGGTCAACGTCGCCCCGCTGCTCGCGAGCGCCGGCGTCGTGGGCGTCGCACTCGGCTTCGGTGCCCAGACGATGGTCAAGGACTACCTCTCCGGCATCTTCCTGATCATCGAGGATCAGTTCGGCGTGGGCGACGTCGTCGATCTCGGCCCGGTCATCGGCACGGTGGAAGAGGTCGCGCTCCGCTACACCCGACTTCGCGACATGTCGGGTGTCGTCTGGTACGTGCGCAACGGCGAGATCCTGCGCGTGGCCAATCGCTCTCAGGGCTGGACCCTCGCAAGTGTCGATATTCCCGTCGCCTACGACGAGAACCTCGATCGCGTGCGCGATCTCATCGAGAGCGTGGCACTCGACATGGACGAGGACCACACCTACGACGACATGCTGCTCGGCAAGCCGACCTTCGCCGGAGTCGAGTCGGTGTCCGGTGAGGCGATGGTCGTGCGCGTGACCGCCAAGGCCGTGCCCGAGAAGCAGGTGATTCTCGCCCGCACCATCCGCGAGCGCATCAAGCTCGCCTTCGACCGTGCGGGCATCGTCGTCCCGATCATGCTGCGCCCCTTGCCCGGCCAGAATTTCCCCGGCTCGCCAGCAGCGCCCCAACCCCCCAGACTGGACTAATGACGACGCGGAGCCTGGTGACCGGTGCCACCGGCTACGTAGGCGGGCGACTCGTCCCCCAGCTGCTGGCAGCAGGCCACTCGGTGCGAGTGCTCGCGCGCTCACCGGAGAAACTCCGCGATATGCCCTGGGCGGGTGACGTGGAGATCGTCCAGGGTGACGCGCAGAGTGCCGACGACCTCCGGCTGGCCATGATCGATCGCGATGTCGCCTACTACCTGATGCACTCGCTGCAGCACGGTCGCGATCTGGAGAGCACGGAGGGCGACATGGCCCTCGCGTTCGCCGAGGCGGCAAGCACCAGCTCACTCTCGCGCATCGTGTACCTCGGCGGCCTCGCCCCCGACGTGCCTGTCGATCGCATGAGCCCGCATATGCGCTCGCGCGTCAATGTCGGCGAGATCCTGCGCGGGTCCGGCGTGCCCACGGTCGAGCTTCGGGCCGCCGTCATCATCGGCTCCGGCTCAGCATCCTTCGAGATGCTGCGCTATCTCACCGAGCGGCTGCCGGCCATGATCACGCCCCGCTGGGTGCGCACGCGCACTCAGCCGATTGCCATCCGTGACGTACTGCGCTACCTGGTCCTCGCATCGGATCTTCCGGCCGACGTGAATCGATCCTTCGACATCGGCGGGCCGGAGATCCTTTCGTACCAGGAGATGATGCAGGCCTATGCGCGAGTGGCCGGCCTGCCTCGTCGCATCATCCTGCCCATCAATCTGCTGTCCCCCGGTCTCTCCAGTCACTGGGTCAATCTCGTCACGCCGGTGCCTCGGGCAATCGCCCGACCTCTCGTGCAGTCCTTGCGCCACCCCTCGGTGTGCCGCGAGCACGACATCGCCGCCTGGATTCCCGATCCGGAAGGTGGGCTCATCCCCTTCGATGCCGCGGTCAGGCTCGCCCTGACCCGCATTCGCGAGGCGGATGTCATCACGCGCTGGTCGGGTGCGGCAACACCCGGAGCACCGAGCGATCCACTCCCCACGGACCCACAGTGGTCCGGGGGCACCCTCTACACCGATGTGCGCGAGGTCGAATGCGAGGCATCAGCCGAGGAACTCTGGCGAGCCGTGGAGTGCATCGGCGGCGAGAACGGCTGGTACTCGGCAAACCTGCTCTGGAAGATTCGCGGCCTCATCGATCGTCTCCTCGGAGGCGTGGGCCTTCGTCGAGGCCGTCGCGACCCCCACTCCCTGATGGTCGGCGAACCGGTCGACTTCTGGAGAGTCGAGACGAGGGATCAGCCCGACCTACTGCGACTGCGCGCCGAGATGAAAATGCCGGGCCGGGCATGGCTCGAATTTCACGTGCAGTCGGTCGGCCCGCACGAGTCGAGGCTCGTGCAGCGGGCGGTCTACTGGCCTCGAAGTCTCGCTGGGCACATCTACTGGTGGTCTGTCGCACCATTCCATGCCTTCGTGTTCCCGCCCATGGCGCGCCACATCGTGGAGCGGGCACAGGAGACCTCGACGAGTCGGCCACAATAGGCGAGTGAGCGACACCGAGAAGCAGATCACCCCGTACGAGCAGTTCGGCGGGCATGAGTTCTTCAGCAGGCTGGTGGCCAGGTTCTACCAGGGCGTGCGCAATGACTCTGTTCTCGCACCGATGTACCCGGCTGCCGAGATGGACGAGGCCGAGCGTCGCCTGCTGATGTTCATGGAGCAGTACTGGGGCGGCCCGCAGACCTATGGCGAGGAGCGCGGGCATCCGCGCCTTCGCATGCGGCACATGGATTTCGCGATCGACGCCGAGGCACGCGACCGCTGGCTCACCCACATGCATGATGCGATCCTCGAGATGAACATGCAGGACTCCGAACTCGAGAGCCAGCTGTGGATGTACCTCGTGGGCGCGGCTCACGCCATGCAGAACATCGACGACTCCCCCGGTTCCCACTAGATCTAAGGATTCCCGAATGGACACCAACGCCAACTGGTGGCGCGACGCCGTCATCTACCAGGTCTACCCGCGCTCCTTCGCCGACAGCGATGGCGATGGCATGGGCGACGTCGGCGGCATGATCAGCCGACTCGACTACCTGCGCGACCTCGGCGTCGACGCACTCTGGATCTCGCCGTTCTACGCCTCTCCCCTGCACGATGGCGGATATGACGTTGCCGACTACCGCTCGGTCGACCCGCGCCTGGGCGATCTCGAGCAGATGACCGAGCTCATCGAGCAGGCTCACGCACGCAATCTGCGCGTGTTCATGGACATCGTGCCGAACCACTCGAGCAGTGAGCACGCCTGGTTCCAGGAGGTGCTGAACTCGGATCCGGGCTCCGCGGCCTGGGATCGGTACATGATCCGCGAGGGCAAGGGCGCGAATCACGAGCTGCCGCCGAATAACTGGAAGAGCGTGTTCCACGGCAGCGGCTGGTCGCCGCTGACCGACTCGAAGGGCAACTCCACCCCGTTCTGGTACTTGCACCTGTTCGACAGCACCCAGCCCGACTTCAACTGGGAGAACGAGGAGGTGCGCGCCGAGTTCCGTGACATCCTGCGCTTCTGGTTCGACCGCGGCGTCGATGGTTTCCGCATCGACGTCGCGCACGGTCTCGCGAAGGAGGCCGGTCTGCCCGACTACGACTACGCCGACGGCGAGCCGGAACTGCTCGGTGACCAGCCGCACGCGCCATTCTGGGATCAGGATGCCGTGCACGAGATCTACCGGGAGTGGCGCAAGGTCGCTGACGAGTACGACCCCCCACGCGTGTTCTGCGGCGAGACCTGGGTGCCGAACCCTGAGCGCCTGGCGCGCTACCAGCGACCCGACGAGCTGCATACCTCGTTCAACTTCGACTACCTGCAGGCCGGCTGGGATGCCGTCAAGATGCGACGCTCGATCGACGACACCATTGCCAATCACTCGAAGATCGGCGCACCGCCGACCTGGGTGCTGTCGAACCACGATGTCGTACGCCATGCCACTCGACTGGCACCCGGCTTCGACAACGACACCCGCCTGACCTGCGTGGTCGATGCCGAGCGC
>JBJSWO010000057.1:0-3768 GCA_046085905.1 Actinomycetes bacterium
CCTTGCCCTCTGTTAACTCGTGCGGAATCGGGATCGTCGCCGCCCTAGCGGTCGACGCCTCCCATGACGGGGTCGATGCTTGCCACTGCGGCGATGACGTCGGCGATCTGGCCGCCCTCGCTCATGGCTGCCGTGGACTGCAGGTTGGTGAACGACGGATCGCGGAAGTGGATGCGATACGGGCGGGTGCCACCGGAGCTGACCAGGTGGCAGCCAAGCTCGCCGCGAGGCGACTCGATTGCCGCGTAGGCCTGGCCTGCCGGAACGCGGAAGCCCTCGGTGACCAACTTGAAGTGATGGATGAGTGCCTCCATCGACTCCGACATGATCTCCTTGATGTGCTCGACTGAGTTGCCCTGTCCGTCGCTGCCGACCGACAACTGAGCCGGCCAGGCGATCTTCTTGTCAGCAACCATCACCGGTTCACCAGCACTGGCGCGCAGCCGCTCGATGCACTGCTCGACGATGCGCATGGACTCGTGCATCTCGCGCACGCGAATCAGGAAGCGTCCGTAGGCATCGCAGGTGGTCTCGGTGACGACATCGAACTCGTAGGTCTCGTAGCCGCAGTACGGCTGCGACTTGCGGAGATCATGCGGAAGGCCGGTGGCGCGAAGAATCGGGCCCGTGACGCCGAGGGCCATGCAGCCGGTGAGGTCGAGGAAGCCGACCTCGACGGTACGACCCATCCAGATGTTGTTGTCGATCAGGAGGTTCGCGGTGTCCTTCAGGCGCTTGCGCAGCAGCGGAAGCGTCTCGGCGATCTTGTCGACACCGCCCTCGGGGATGTCCTGCGCGACGCCGCCGGGACGGATGTACGCGCTGTTCATGCGCAGGCCCGTGATCATCTCGAAGATGTCGAGGATGAGCTCGCGCTCGCGGAAGCCGAAGGTCATCGCGGTGAGGGCGCCGAGCTCCATGCCGCCGGTGGCCAGGGCCACGAGGTGCGAGGAGATTCGGTTGAGTTCCATCATCATTACGCGGATGACATTGGCGCGCTCGGGGATCTGATCGGTGATGCCGAGCAGTTTCTCGACGGCGAGGCAGTAGGCAGTCTCGTTGAAGAACGGAGCCAGGTAATCCATGCGCGTGACGAAGGTGACGCCCTGGGTGAACGAGCGGAACTCCATGTTCTTCTCGATGCCCGTGTGCAGGTAGCCGATACCGCAGCGAGCCTCGGTGACGGTCTCGCCCTCGATCTCGAGGATCAGGCGGAGCACGCCGTGGGTCGAGGGGTGCTGCGGACCCATGTTGACGACGATGCGCTCCTTCTCGCCGTCGGCTGCGGCGGAGATGGTGTCCCAGTCGCCACCGGAGACCGAGTAGACCTTGCCCTCGGTGGTCTCGTAGGAGCCTGCGTACGAGTCGGTGCCGGCATCGGCACTCGAGTAGGTGATGTTCTCGGTCGACATCAGTTGTACGACCTCCGCTGATCCGGGGGCGGCGTCGTGGCGCCCTTGTACTCGACGGGAATTCCGCCGAGGGGGTAGTCCTTGCGCTGCGGGTGGCCCGGCCAGTCGTCGGGCATCGCAATGCGAGTGAGTGCGGGATGGCCCTCGAACACGATGCCGAAGAAGTCCCAAGTCTCGCGCTCATGCCAGTCACAGGTCGGGTAGACGCCGACGACCGACGGAATGCGCGGATCGGCGTCAGGCACAGCAACCTCAACGCGCACCCGACGGTTATGGGTGATCGAGAGGAAGTGGTACACCGCGTGCAGCTCGCGACCGGCCTCGAGCGGGTAGTGCACGCCGCTCACGCCGACGCACAGCTCGAAGCGCAGGCCCGGCTCGTCGCGCAGGGTCGTGACGAAGTCGACGATCTTGGAACGCTCGACGAAGTAGGTGATCTCGCCTCGGTCGACGACGACCTTCTCTACGGCGCCGGTGATGCCGCGCGCCTCCAGCGAGAGGTCGAGCTCATCGGCGAGCTCATCGAAGTCGCCGCCGAACGGACGCTGCGAGGCCGGCGGCATGACGATGGCCTCGACCAGGCCGCCAAAGCCGCTGGTGTCACCCGAGCCGGCCACGCCGAAGGCGCCTTCGCGCACGGCGATGACATCGAGGGGCGCGACACCCGAGGGCACCACGGGAATCAGGTTGTCGCTCAACGCAGCAGCCCCTTCATCTCGAGGGTGGACGGTGCGGCCAGTGCTGCGGCCTCGAGCTCGAGGATCTCCGCCTTGCGGGTCGGGCCGAGCTTGGTGTCCTGGATCTTGTCGTGCAGCTTGAGGATCGCGTCGATGAGCATCTCCGGACGCGGCGGGCAGCCCGGCAGGTAGATGTCGACGGGCACGACGTGGTCGACACCCTGAACGATGGCGTAGTTATTGAACATTCCGCCGCTCGAGGAGCAGGCACCCATCGCCAGGACCCACTTTGGGCCGGGCATCTGGTCGTAGATCTGGCGCAGGACGGGAGCCATCTTCTGGCTCACGCGCCCGGCCACGATCATGAGATCGGCCTGACGCGGTGACGCACGGAAGACCTCCATGCCAAAGCGGGCGATGTCGAAGCGCGGGCCTCCGACGGCCATCATCTCGATGGCGCAGCACGCGAGGCCGAAGGTGGCGGGCCACAGGGACCCCTTGCGGGCGTAGCCCGCGAACTTCTCGACGGTCGTCAGCAGTACGCCGGACGGCAATGCCTCTTCAAGACCCATGAGTTTTCCCTTAGTCCCACTCGAGTCCGCGTCGGCGCCAGACGTAGGCGTAGACGACGAGGACGGTGACGATGAAGATGATCATTTCAATGAGCCCGAAGATCGCGAGCTGGTCGAAGGCGACAGCCCACGGGTACAGGAACACGATCTCGATGTCGAAGACGATGAAGAGCATCGCCGTCAGGTAGTACTTGACGGGGAATCGCCCGCCTCCGACCGGCTGCGGAGTGGGCTCGATGCCGCATTCGTAGGCGTCGTACTTCGCCCGGTTGTACCGCTTGGGACCGGTGAAGGTCGCGGTGATCACCGAGAATGCGGCGAAGCCGAAGGCCAGAAGGCCGAGAACCAGGATGGGGGTGTAGACGTTCACCGCTCCCGCAACTCCTCATCGATCAGTGTGAATGATCGCTTCACCGCTTGCGCAATTGTGAAAGGGTTCACGACCGACGCAAGCATAGTGCCCGCACAGGCATGTCGATAACCGACGGGTACCCCTAGGCCTTAGGGGCAAAACCCCGATGAATCGCAACGATTCCGCCGGTGAGATCACGCCACTGAACCCGCTCCCAGCCGGCCTGCGCGAGGTCGCCGGCCAGCTCGCGCTGATCGGGCCAGGCTCGGATCGACTCGGCCAGGTAGACGTAGGCCTCGGGGTTGGTCGCCACCGCGCGGGCCACCGGGGGCAGGGCCTTCATCAGGTACTCGGTGTAGACCGTGCGCAGCGGGCCCCAGGTGGGGTGGGAGAACTCGCAGACCACGAGTCGGCCGCCCGGTCGCACGACTCGGCGGAGCTCGGCCAGGCCGGCATGCCGGTCGGCCAGGTTGCGCAGGCCGAAGGAGATCGTGGCAGCGTCGAAGGAGGCGTCGTTATAGGGCAGGTGCAGTCCGTCACCGGCGACGAAGGGCAGGCCCGGCTGGCGCTGCCGGCCCACATTGAGCATTCCGAGGCTGAAATCCGTGGGGACCACGAAGGCCCCGGCCCGGGCGAACGGCTCACTGGACGTACCGGTACCGGCGGCAAGATCAAGAATGCGCTCCCCCGGCTTGGGGTCCACGGCCGCCACGACAGCCTTGCGCCACTGCCTGGTCTGGCCGGCAGCGAGGACG
>JBJSWO010000058.1:0-4242 GCA_046085905.1 Actinomycetes bacterium
GGCCGCAGCGAAGAGCTCGCGAAGCCAGTCGTCGGTCAGCCGGGTGAGCGCAGTCCGTCGTCCCAGGCCGAATGGCCCGGGACGACGGATTAGCTCGCCTCGCGCGGCTGCGAATTCAGCGGTCACCTAGATCGCTTCTGGTCCTCGTTCGCCGGTACGAACACGCACGACGGCATCGACCGGGACGACCCAGACCTTGCCATCACCGATGCGACCGGTCTGGGCTGCGCCCACGATCGCCTCGACGACGCTGTCGGCGTTCTCGTCATCAACGAGAACCTCGACACGCACCTTGGGCACGAGATCGACGGTGTACTCGGCGCCCCGGTAGACCTCGGTGTGACCACGCTGGCGACCGAAGCCCGAGGCCTCCGACACCGTCAGGCCGGTGATTCCCTTGCCCTCGAGGGCGCCCTTGACATCCTCGAGCTTGAACGGCTTGATGATCGCGGTGATCAGCTTCATTTACTCCACCTCCGTCTTGGCGCGGGCCGCGTGACCAACACCTGCGAATACTCCGCCGCCTCCGGACTCACCGAGTTCGTAAGCGGATTCTGCATGCTCGGCGAGGTCAATGCCCGCAACCTCATCATCCTTGGTGATTCGGATGCCGATCGTGTACTTGATCAGCAGGCCGAGAATGCCCGCCACGATGAGCGAGTAGAACAGCACGGCGAAGGCACCGATGGCCTGCTTTCCGAGCTGCTCGGCGCCGCCGCCGTAGAACAGGCCGTTGATACCGGCCGGGGCCAGGTCGGTAGCCAGGAAGCCGATGGCCAGGGTGCCGACCAGACCGCCGACGAGGTGGACTCCCACCACATCGAGTGAGTCGTCATAACCGAGCTTGTACTTGAGTCCGACCGCGAGAGCGCACAGGACGCCTGCGACAAGACCCAGGATGATCGATCCGATCGGGCTCAGTGCCGAGCACGCCGGAGTGATCGCCACCAGACCGGCCACGATGCCCGAGGCAGCGCCGAGGGACGTCGCATGACCGTCGCGGATCTTCTCCACCACGAGCCAGCCGATACCTGCGGCACAGGTGGCCACGAAGGTGTTCAGGAAGACCACAGATGCGGTGTTGTTGGCAGCCAGGGCCGAGCCGGCGTTGAATCCGAACCAGCCGAACCACAGCAGGCCCGCGCCGATCATGACGAGCGTCAGGTTGTGCGGGCGCATCGGGTTCTTCTTCCAGCCCACGCGACGACCGATGACGATCGCGAGCGCAAGGCCTGCGGCGCCTGCGTTGATGTGCACCGCGGTTCCGCCCGCGAAGTCGATCACGCCGAGCTTGAAGATCCAGCCGCCCGCTGCCCACACCCAGTGAGCCACCGGGAAGTAGACCAAGGTGGCCCACAGCGCGGCGAAGACGAGCCACGCGGAGAACTTGGTGCGATCAGCGATAGCTCCGGCGATGAGGCCGACAGTGATGCAGGCGAACATCGCCTGGAAGGCGACGAAGGCCATTGCCGGAAGCGCGGCGTCGGGCGCATCGGCCATCAGGCCGGTGAGCCAGGCGTTCTCGGTGATGCTGCCCAGCAGGCCGGCATCGCCGATGTCGGTGCCGAAGGCAACCGAGTAGCCGAAGGCAACCCACAGGATGCCGACGACGAATAGTGAGCCCATGACCATCATGAGCATGTTGAGCACTGACTTCGATCGGACCATGCCTCCGTAGAAGAAGGCGAGGCCCGGGATCATCAGCAAGACCATCGCGGCGCTGGTCAGCACCCACGCGGTATTGCCCGTATCGAGAGCGGATTCCATGCGAGTCTCCCTCCAAGGCTTGTATTGCTCGCTGGAGTGAGAATGTTCGACACGCGTTTCCGCGAACGGCGGCGCGTGTTAACGACTCGTCACGAAATCGAGTTCGTCGTTTCGGGAGTGTTACGAGTTGCTCGATCAGGCGAGGAGAGCGTCGACGAAGGCCGCAGGGTCGAAGGGGGCGAGATCATCTGGCCCCTCGCCCAGCCCCACGAGCTTGACCGGGACGCCCAGCTCGCGCTGCACGGCGACGACAATGCCACCCTTGGCGGTGCCGTCGAGCTTCGTGAGCGCGATTCCGGTGACATCGACGACCTCGGCGAAGACCTTCGCCTGGGTGAGGCCGTTCTGGCCGGTCGTGGCATCGAGGACGAGCAGCACCTCGTCGACGGGTGACTGCTTCTCGACGACTCGCTTGACCTTGCCGAGTTCGTCCATCAAGCCCGTCTTGGTGTGCAGTCGGCCTGCTGTGTCGATGACGACCGTGTCGACCTCGGAGGCGCCGCCGATCTGCACTGCGTCGAAGGCCACTGCAGCGGGATCGCCACCCTCCGGACCTCGCACGACAGCAGCACCGACGCGATCACCCCAGGTCTGCAGCTGATCTGCCGCAGCTGCACGGAAGGTGTCAGCAGCACCCAGTACCACCGTGCGTCCATCGGCAACCAGGAGTCGGGCCAGCTTGCCGGTCGTCGTGGTCTTGCCGGTGCCGTTGACGCCCACGACCAGCACGACGGCCGGGCGGCCCGGCACCTCGGTGACGACGGTGCGATCCATCGCAGGGTCAACGAGGGCGAGGAGTTCCTCGCGCAGCATGGCACCGACATCCCCGGTGCCCTCGACCCGCACTCGCGTGCGCAGGCGATCGACGAGCTCCATGGTCGGACCCACTCCGAGATCTGCGACGAGGAGGGTCTCCTCGATTTCATCCCAGGTCTCGTCATCGATCGCATCGCGGCTCAGGAGGGCGAGCAGGCCCTTGCCGAGAGCATTGTTCGAACGTGCGAGGCGCGCACGCAGTCGACGGAGGCGACCGGCGGAGGGCTCGGGTATCTCCAGCTCGGAGAGCTCCTCGAGATCTGCCGCGTCCACGAGGGCTTCCTCGATGGCGGCCTGCAGCTCGACATCGGCGCTGCCTGGCTCGAGCACGGCAGTGCCGACGGCTGAGTCGAGTGACGGAGCCCGTGCCTGGCTGTCGTCGTCGCGGACTCCCCCGCCACTGACACGAGCCACGGGAGCGACCGGGGGCGCGGATACCTGACGACGGCTGCGCGCGATGACCACGATGGCCACCACGGCGATCACCACGAGGATGATCGCGATCACGGCATAGGCAAGCCCGTTGCTCATGCGGTGGCAGCCTCGGTCTCGCGCAGGCGCTGGCCGATGACCTGAGTGACACCGTCACCGCGCATCGACACTCCGTAGAGCGCGTCGGCGATCTCCATAGTGCGCTTCTGGTGGGTGATCACGATGAGCTGCGAGTTGTCGCGAAGCTCCTCGATGATGTCGATGAGGCGACCGAGGTTCACGTCGTCGAGTGCGGCCTCTACCTCGTCGAGGACGTAGAACGGGCTCGGACGTGCCTTGAACAGTGCGACGAGGAACGCCACGGCCGTGAGAGAGCGCTCGCCACCGGAGAGAAGTGAGAGTCGCTTGACCTTCTTGCCCGGCGGGCGTGCCTCGACGTCGACACCCGTGTTCAGCATGTCGTTCGGGTCGGTGAGGATCAGGCGACCCTCGCCGCCCGGGAACAGTCGGGAGAAGACACCCTCGAACTCGCGCTCGATCTCGGCGTAGGCCTCGGTGAAGACCTGCTCAACTCGGGAGTCGACCTCCTTGATGATGTCGAGGAGGTCATCTCGGGTGCGCTTGAGGTCGTCGAGCTGCTCGGTCAGGAAGCGATGACGCTCCTCCATCGCGGAGAACTCCTCGAGTGCGAGTGGATTGACCTTGCCCAGCAGCGCAAGATCCCGCTCAGCGGCCTTGAGTCGCTTCTCCTGCTCGGCGCGCACGAACGGGTACGGCTCAGGAGCCGGTGCGTCGGCGGGGATCTCGTCGCCGGGAGACACGGCACTGGGCGGCACGAGCACGCCGGGGCCGTACTCGGCGAGCAGGATCTCGGTCTCGATGCCGAAGTCCTCCATCACCTTGATCTCAAGAGCCTCGATGCGCATCCGCTGCTCGGCGCGTGCCACTTCGTCACGATGAACGGTGTCCTTCAGGCGATCGAGCTCAGTGGCGAGTTCACGCATCTGCGTACGCAGGGTGATCAGGGTCGCGTCGCGCTCCTTCTTGGCACTCTCTCCCTCAGCACGCTCGACCGCAGCAGCAGCGACCGAACGCTCGACGCGCGAGAGGGCGATGCGAGCGCCGGCGAGCACGGCCTGCGCACGGGTGAGGAGCGCGTCACTGCGATCGGCGCGCGCGCAGCTCAGCTTGAGCGCGCCGCAGAGGCCGAGCGCCAGGCACGCATCG
>JBJSWO010000059.1:0-2966 GCA_046085905.1 Actinomycetes bacterium
GTGGACCCTCGCGCGCACCTGCCCTGCAGCCCGGCTGCATCGCCTAAGGTTCGCGCATGAGCGATTTCCCCGTGGATGCCTTTGCCGACGTTCTCGAGAGCAACAAGGTCCATGAGGCGGGCTTCACCACGAGTGCCCTGACCGGCATCGCGGCCAAGGGCCTGGCGATCATCACCTGCATGGACAGCCGGATCGCACCCTTGGCGGTTGTCGGCATGGAGGCAGGTGATGTCAAGATCATCCGAAATGCCGGAGCTCGAGTCACTGACGACGTCCTGCGCACGCTCGTTCTGGCCTCATACCTGCTCAACGTCGATCGCGTCCTCGTGATGCCGCACACCGAGTGCAAGATGGCCAGCGGCTCCGAGGCCGCCATTCACGCGGAGATCAAGGAGCGATACGACGTCGACACCCGCAGCATGGAGTTCCGCACGGTCGACAACCAGGTGTCCGCATTGCAGACGGATCTCGATCGGATTCGAGCATTCCCGCTGCTGCCCTCAGGCCTTCAGGTCGGCGGCGCGATCTACGACGTGCGCACCGGAAAACTCAATATCCATCACGGCTGAGAGAATTCGCGGCCCACGTCAGGCATCGATGCGATCGCGATCGAGGCCCGCCGCCCCGTCGACGATGAACTCCTTGCGCGGGGCCACGTCATTGCCCATCAGGAGGTCGAAGACCTCCTCGGCTGCCTGGGCATCGGAGACGGAGATGCGTCGCAGTGTTCGATGGGCGGGATCCATGGTGGTCTCGCGCAACTGCGAGGCATCCATCTCTCCGAGGCCCTTGTAGCGCTGGACGGGATCCTTGACCCTCTTGCCTCGCTTCTCCGCGTCGAGCAGGAGCGACTTCATCTCAGCATCGGAGTAGGTGTAGACCACCTCATTGGCCTTGCTGCCGGCATTGATGATCTCGAGGCGATGCAGTGGCGGCACGGCCGCGAAGACCCGGCCGGCGTCGAGCAACGGCCTCATGTAGCGGTGGATGAGGGTGAGCAGCAGGCATCGAATGTGCGCACCGTCGACGTCGGCATCGGACATCAGGATCACCTTGCCGTACCGGGCCTGGTCGAGCTCGAAGGATCGGCCTGAGCCTGCGCCGATCACCTGGATGATCGATGCGCACTCATTGTTCTTGAGCATGTCGGCCAACGATGACTTCTGGACGTTGAGAATCTTGCCTCGAATGGGCAGGAGTGCCTGATAGTCGGCATTTCGTGCGACCTTGGCCGTGCCGAGGGCGCTGTCGCCCTCGACGATGAACAGCTCGGTGCGCTCGACGTCGTCGGCACGGCAGTCGACGAGCTTCGCCGGCAGTGCCGAGGACTCGAGGGCGGTCTTGCGACGCTGGGTATCACGATGGGTGCGGGCGGCGATCCGGGCACGCATCGCATTCGCCGACTTCTCGAGCACCGCCTTGGCCGCGGCCTTCTCTCCCCGGGGCGGATTGGCGAACCAGGAGGCGAGCTCCTTGGCCACGACATTGCCCACGATGCGCGAGGCGGCCGGCGTGCCGAGAATCTCCTTGGTCTGACCCTCGAACTGAGGCTCGGCGAGGCGAATGGCCACGACGGCGGTTAGGCCCTCCATCACGTCGTCCTTGGTGATGTTGTCCTCGCTCGCGCGAAGCACCTTTGCCGCGCGGAGTTGATCGTTGAACACCTTGACGATGCTGCGCTCGAAGCCCGCGACATGGGTGCCGCCCTTGGGGGTGGCGACGACGTTGACGAAGGAGCGCAGGTTGCTGTCGTAGCCGGTGTCCCAGCGAAGGGCGATGTCGACGCCCAGGTCGCGCTGCACCTCCTGCGAGTGCATGTGGCCCTTGTCGTCGAGTACGGGCACGGTCTCGGCGAAGTGGCCGGAGCCCTGCAGTCGGATCACCGAGCAGACCGGCTCACCCGTGGAGATCGACTCGACGTACTCGCCGATTCCGCCCTTGTGCTGGAAGGTCTCGTCGAGGAGATCGGAAGGGTCGCGCAGGTCGCGCACGGTGATCTTCAGGCCCGGAACCAGGAAGGTGCTCTGGATGGCCCGGTCGCGCAGCTGCTCGCGGTCGTAGGCAGCATCCTTGGTGAAGGTCTGCTTATCGGCCCACCAGCGCACGCGTGTGCCGGTGCGCGTGCGGGGGCACTTCCCGCCGATCTGCAGGCCGCTTCGCTTGGTGAACTCGGCGTCGGGGCCCTCGCCGTCGAAGATGCCGGGCACGCCGCGCTTGAACGACATCACGTGAATCTTGCCGCCACGGTCGACCTCGACGTCGAGTCGAGCCGAGAGGGCATTGACGACTGAGGCGCCCACGCCATGGAGGCCGCCGGAGGCGGCGTAGGAGCCGCCGCCGAACTTGCCGCCGGCGTGGAGCTTGGTGAGCACGACCTCGACACCGGTGAGCTTGGTCTTGGGCTCGATGTCGACCGGGATGCCGCGGCCGTCGTCGGATACCTCGGCTGACCCGTCGGGATGAAGGGTGATGATGATCGATGAGCAGTGGCCACCCAGGGCCTCGTCGACCGCATTGTCGACGATCTCCCAGAGGCAGTGCATGAGCCCGCGGCCGTCATTGGAGCCGATGTACATGCCCGGACGCTTGCGCACTGCCTCGAGCCCCTCGAGTACGGCAAGATTCTTGGCCGAGTAGCCCGAGGGCTCCTTGGGCGCTGCGGTCTTGGATGCGGAAGCCATGACGTGAACCTATTGCGAAGCCGCGACAGAACCGCTGACCGACATGGGCCTGACGCCTGGGCGTGAAGGAATTCACAAGTGCGCACACCGCCTGCGCTGTGGGCGAACGCGGTCGGCGTGGCGCCGCGGGAACACACACCCCATGGGAGACTGTTACTCCAGTTGAGAACTCGCTGAACACGGAGGTGGGAGCATGACCACGACATTCGCTACTCCTGTCCTGAGCGCCACCGATCGCTGCGATCGCTGCGGAGCACAGGCATATGTGCGCGTGGTGCTCCCCGG
>JBJSWO010000060.1:0-7027 GCA_046085905.1 Actinomycetes bacterium
TCCTTGTCGCCCTTGGAGCGATTCGAGGAGGCCGAGACAGCGATCAGCGAACCTCTCCACCCCATGTCGTTGGCAAAGGACTTTCGCCGATCGGCACTCCAGGCCGATGCCCCCGACACCCACGCCTCCTTCAGCGGCACCATGTGATCGATGTCCAGGCGGCTGCCCGACGTCCACGTCGTGGCGTCATACGGTGAGAACCAGCTGCCCGAGATTATTCGGCAGCCGTTCGCGCTGACCGTCGTGGCATCTCGGATCAGTACGGCCTCGCGAGTACTGCACCCGTCCGATTGCGTGATCCAGTGACGGAACTTCGAGCGCGCGTAGCCACCGGCGTTTGCCGGACGCACGGCGAGTGATCCGAGAACGGCGAGTGCTGCATCTCGACCGCCGGAGCTCAGCGCGGATGTCGCCGGATCGCTGCCGGTCGCGGCCGCACTCGTGCTCTCCAGTGGATCGGGACTATTGGTCGAGGAATCCGGTGAGGACGCAGCGCCGGAGCTTCCCGACCCGATAACGGTGGCTCCCGCCGGCTTGGGCACGCCCTTCTGCGCGACCCCGCCATGACTCGAGCACGTGCCCCTGCCTTCGGATGCTGTCCAGCTGCCGTCACGGCAGATACTTCCTGCCTCTGCAGGGCCCGCCAGGAGCGCAGAGGCGATAAGTACGAGTGAGGCAATAAGCGCGAGCGGACCCAGGCGTGCCGCATTCGTGGTCCGCATCCTGGTCCCGCCCCGTCGATTCGCTGTGACTCTCTCTGCGTGCAGCGTATGGCATCGCCTCGTTTCTCTGGCGGCCCGCGTGTTCTCGAGGGAAACCTCGGAAGAGCAGCCACAATGAGGTGTTCACTTCCTCACTCACACAAGGGATTTCTCATGCGTCGTTCCGTCACGATCACTGCCATCGCCGCCACTGCGGCTCTCACGATTGCCGGTCTCGCCGGCTGCTCGTCCAGTAGCTCGTCCAGCGAGCCTGCTGCCTCGGCTTCCATGGTCGGTGGCATGACCGAGTGCACGGATGCAGCTGTCTACCCCGCTGCCGAGGAGGCAGCCAAGGCCATGGGTGCTGACAATGTCTTCACCCCCGACGGACTCCAGTGCGCCGACGGTTGGGCAGTTGCCACCGGAATCCTGGGCACCGGCTCGATGGAGGCCGACGCTCCCCAGGGCGCACCCACATCTTTCATCTTCGAGGCGGAGGGCCAGTTCTGGATACCCAAGACCGCGGCTGATGTGTGCGGCACGATCGACGGCTCGACCTACCCGGGCGATGCGCAGATTCCCGAGGCGTTGTTCGAGTCAGGGTGCCTCGCCGGCTAGTTCCGCTGAGTGCAGCGGAGGCGTCGGGCAGAAGCCCGGCGCCTTCGCCATGTCAGACCATGACCGTGCTTGGATTTCCACGACGCCGGTGCCGACTCTCTAACGTGTGGTCGTGACGACCGTCACATACGGGATGAGTGGCGAGAGACCGTATGTACGTACAATTTGGTGCCGGTTCTCGTAGCTCACCCCCGTGCTGCGAGAACCGGTCTTTCCGATTGCGGCCCCCCGATCGACCATTTTCACGGAAGCAGACCGTGGGGTCGAGTGAGATCGCGGTTAGCGAAAACTCTCGCAGGCCGTGCCGTCGCCGTCACGGTCAAGCCCGTATGGATCTTCCTTGACCACGGTCACTACTTCGGCGATGTCGGTGCAGTCCAGATCGTCTGACACGGGAAGGCACGGAGCGTAGTTGGGATTGCATCCGTTGGAAATCGCCGGAGCGGGATTGTTGGATGGGCTGCGATTTCCTGCGCAGGAGACGGCTAAAACGAGGCATGCGGCTAGAGCTACCCCGAGTAGTGCCGAGGAAATGATTGCGCCACGTCGGTGTGCTCGAAACAGCCGATGCCGGGTGGCTTGTGGACGGCTGGCCTTGTAGCGCAGCAAAAGTGTCAGGGCAGTATCTGCCCATTCGCCCTCCGGGTAAGGGTCGGCATTCAGAGGTGACGTGATTTGGGCATGCATCAAATCCCGGAGTGCGGGCAACTGAGATCTATCGATGATGAGGTCGCGGCGACCCTCGGGCCCAATGTCGCCCTCAAGATCCATGAACGGGAGCACGACCATCCATTCGGTGCGCAGCAGAGACTGCTTCCACTCCGGCTGACGGTCAAGAAACCGCCGAAGGGCATGCTTGGCCTTGCGCGCTTGGGCGAATGGGTGTGAGCGTCTGGTTCCTCGTCCGGACTTGACGAAGTACTCACCGTTGGAATGGCTTACATCTCCGCCCTTGATTTCCAGGACCACGGCACCTGCATCGGGGAAGAGAACAATCATGTCCGCTTCAACATCTCCGTACTTCACGTCCGAGAAGCGCAGACCTGTGAGTACAACTTCACCGGGTTGCAGCTGGGTGCGAAGTGCTTCCCACACGAGAGCCTCTGAACGTGTACTGAAGTGAGGGCTCTCCTCGTTGTCTTCGACCCCGCGCATGACGCGGACAATAGCGAAAGTGTCGTACGTACGATCTGATCAAAGATCCACGGTAGTTTCTTCTCCAGCGAGGCTCGGAGCGCTGCCGTCACACCCCCGTGCGTGCGGCGCACCGAGTCTCGCCCAAAGTCCGCACAAGGCTCACCTTTTTCCGTCAGGAAAATTAGTGATTTGACGAGCTGCATCTTCTGGACAATTTATGACACGCGATGCCCACTCCACTATGGTGATGCCGTCTTGCCCTCGGGTAGAGACCTGATCGGGGGATTAGCAGTGGCAACTGATGCGTGGGCGCAGGATGACTTTGAGTCTGCCACCAGCGACCATTGGGGCGCCGCTTTAAGAGCACCGGTTTTTCCGGTTTTGGTCGCGATGGGCCTTCTGGTGGTCTCGGTCTTACTCAACATTCCTGGCAGCGGTTCACGCGGAGTCTCTGAGCTCATCATCGGCATCGTGGGGTACCTGATCACTCCCATCGGTACCGCCCTGACGCTCGTGTGGGCGATGAGGATTCACAATCAGTACACGGCGAAAGACCTCTACGATTCAAGCACCGGCCAACGACTCGTCAAGTACTGCTCGGTGATCGCGATTCTGGGCTTCGTCGCCGGCCTAGTTCACATCCTTCACATCGCGAACTGGTTTGCCATCCTGCTCGCTCCCGGGACGTCGTCATGAAGCGCCGACTGACTACATCATCCGGCGTGAGCTTTGTTGTCGCCCTTCTGCTCGTTGCGCTTTCCTTGCTGGCGGCGCCGCTCGCCAGCCCGGCGAAGGCTGCGTCATCGGATTCAAATTCCGCACTCGATGCGGCGCTCAATGATGTGCGCGCCTGCATGAGTCGCGAGAACAGTGTCCTGAATGTGTATTACCTCTTCGACTCCTCGGGTTCCCTCGTTCAGGGTGTCGGAGCGTCTGACAAGCAGGGTCTGCGCTTCAAGGCACTGAGGCAGAGCATCGCCCCGCTGGCTGATATCGCTGCCTCGGGCAAGCAGGTGTACGTGGCAGGCGGAACCTTTAGCGACGACGCCGAACCGCGCTTGGCCTGGACGGAAATTACCTCTGACTCAGCAGCGGATCAGGCCGATGCGATCGTGGCGGCGATGACGACCGTGGCCGGTGGCAATACTGATTGGGTCGATGGTTTGAGGCTGGCCGAATCAGAGCTCTCAGCGCGAGCAGAGGCGACAAAGGGTAAGCGCGATTGCCAGGTACTCGTGTGGATCACCGACGGTGGAATTGAGATTCCCGTCGACGACAGCCTTCCGCTAGCAGAGCAGGTTGCCGCTGATACCGCGGGAATCAACACACTCTGTGGAGTTGGGGCGACAGTGCCGGGCACAGTCGTGCCCACGGGCACGATGTTCTCCCTGCGCAACTCCGGCGTGGTCGTACTCGGACTGCTCCTCCAGGTGAGTCGCACCGCGGCCGAACCAAACCAGGCATCCCGAATGAGCTACTTCCGCCCGATTGTCGAGGGTGTCGGTGAGGTCGACGGGAGTCACTTCGGCGAGGGGTCATACGAATTCAAGTGCGGTGAGGTCGTTCCGGGCTCCCAGGGTGCCCAGATCAAGGTGACCAAGGCTGAGGAACTCGCACGCGCGTTCTCTCTCCTCGCCCGGTGCGTCGAAGCCAGTTGCACCCTTCCGAGCCCGGGGACGGTGGCATCAAGCCGAAATGCCGACGGCACCTGGACGATCGCCGTTCCCAATGGCGTCTCGAGTCTTCAACTCTTCACTGCGGATGCACAGTGGTCGATTCTTGACCCCGATGGCGTTGATGTCTGCTCGGCATCGGACAAGTGCACGAAGGTGACAGGCGGAGGAAATGTTCCGGTTCTGGGTTCGCCCGGCGACTGGACGTTAACGAGTGCGGATGAAAGCACTTTCTGGTCGTACATCTCAGGGCTTGCCGTGAGCATGAACGATGCAGCGTTGATGCAGGGGAAGGAACCAGCTTTCACCTTCGCGGTGACTCAGGATGGTGAACCCGTTGATCCGAAGAGATTCGCATCTCCCCTCCAGCTCAAGGCCAGTATCAAGCAGCCTGGAGCGTCCGAGCCGACCGATGTGCCATTGAGCTATGAAGGCGGCACCTGGTCATTGGCAGATGCGGGTGGCCTCAAGCTCACTCAATCGGGTGTGCTCACGACGACTCTGTCCGCGACGGCCAAGGGCGATGCGTCGGCGCAACCCGCCATTCACGATCTCGTTCTCACCGACGTGGTCACCCGTCACGACTTCACCGTTGAAATGCCTGCGGATTTTCCGCGATTGGTCTCGCCGAAACTACCTGACGAGTTTGCCGCGTTCTCCGCGCTGGCCGGTACCGCGGGAGTCGCGAGCGCGACGCTCACCTTCGAGGGCTCGAAGACTGCAGATGGGCAAGTGTGCCTACCGGCCGAGCCTGCGGTGCTCTCGGATCCGGGATCAGCAGATCGAGCGGATGCATGGACATGGGATGCACCCGAGTGCGTAGATGTTCCCAAGGGATCAACCGTCGATCTCGTAATCGAAGTACGAAACCCAGTGCAATACGACGGACTGGTCAAGGGAACGCTCCCGATCGTTCTGCACTCCTCTGCTTCCTCGGAAGACATCGAGCTTGCGGTTCCGTTCGAGATGAAGACGGAGATGGTCAAGAGCGGAATCGCTTACGTCATCGTTCTCATCCTCCTGATCCTCCTCGGGCTAGCCGGCCCCTACGTTCTTCTGATCTGGCTAGCTCGCCGTCAGGCGACCTTCAATCAGGATCTTGATGGTGCGCGCTGGGGTGCCATCCCAGTAACGCTGGACGAGCACGGGCTCACCCATGTTCAGGACCTGAATCCCGAGGATTTCAAGTTCATCTTCTTCGACGGAAGTGGGATGCAACGTTCCTTGACGACGGGGGCCGAGACTCACACGATCGCGCCCCCTCGCTGGTGGCCGTTCCGTGCGCCGGTCACTCGGGTCGAGGCGTCCGAGGGAAGCGTCCTGGTGAGCAATCAAGGGACCATCGCGAGGCCGGTTGGTTCCGTGGCCGTGTCAAGCCAGGCGCTGACGGATGTCTTCTATTTCGTCGGCCGCAGGCCGGAGTCCGAGAACCCGGGTCAAGCCATGCCCGAAGCCTCAGCCTGGGACACGGACTCGACCGCCAATGCGGGTTACCTCGGACAGGCTCAGTCTCGTTCGATAGCCGGCCACCTGGTGGTGATTGCGGCGAGCAACACCGATCTCGCAGGGGCAATCGAGCGCGCGAAGATCACTGCTCAGACATGGTCCATGTGGCCGCAGGCATTCAAGGCGATCACGGATGCCGAGGCTCCCGCTGATCCCAAGCCGGCCAAGGCCAAGGAACCAAAGCCCGCGGACGACAAACCGAAGAAGAACAAGAAGAGTCGTGATCAAGAGCCGCCGCCGGCGGCAAGCGCAACCATCGATTGGTGATCTCGAAAACACCGCACTGCACGTCTTTACAGAGGGGGAAATCTCATGTTGCGTCCATTCCTATTCGTAGGTGTCGGTGGTTCGGGCGGTAAGACTCTGCGTGCCTTGAAGCAGACCCTGCAGCGACGACTTCGTCAGAATGACTGGGAAAAGGGCATCCCTCAAGCGTGGCAATTCCTGCAGGTGGATACGGCGTATGACGGCGTGGCTTTCCCTGCGCCCATGCTGCCTCTTGATGAGTTCGTGGGATTGGTCGGGCCGGGCCAGACCTACCAGTCGATGATTGCCAACCTTGAGACTAAGCTCAATGGCCCGAGCCTCCAGCAGTCAGCACTCGCCGGCTGGTGCTTCCCGTCGTCAGCTGTCCCGATCTCCACCGGTGCGGGAATGATCCGCACCATCGGGCGCACGGTCAGTGCTTCCGGGCTGGCCAATCTTCGCGTTGCGCTGGACACCGCAGTCCGTCGGATGCAAGCGCCAGGTGCGGAGGGTGAACTCAATGAGCTGAGTGCGAGACTTCACAAGGGGTCCGGGGGGAAGAGCAAGGATCCAGTCGTCATCGTGGTCTCCTCGATCGCGGGCGGCTCGGGTGCAGGCATGCTGCTTGACGTCACGGAGACCATTAAGTCGCTCGACAGCCAGTCCCGATGGCTGCAGAGCCCTCAGGCATTCCTCTATACGCCGGAGGTCTTCGACAGCATTCCGCCTGCACTGAGAGCGCAGATCCCGATGAACGCCCTTGGCGCGATGGCCGAGATCATGGCCGGTAATTGGGCGGACTCGCCGAGCGAGGGCTCCGAAGCCCTCTTCACCTCCCAAGGCGTCAAGGTTCAGCGTTCCGGCCAGAAGCCCGCAGTAGGGCCGAATGCCACCTATCTGATCGGGTCACGAAACTCCAATGGCGTGAACCTCGCCGAGGGCCGTGAGGGCCAAGGCATGGACGAAGTCTTCATGGCAGTGGGTGAGGCGCTCACGGGCTTGGTCACGAATGAGCGAATCTCCGATGACTTCGACGCGTACTTCCTCACGAACGTATTCGTCGCGAGCGGAAATCCGGCAATCGTGGTGGACCACTCGGGCCTCACGCGTCCGGGTGATGACAAGGAACGAATGCCGTTCGGATCG
>JBJSWO010000061.1:0-11670 GCA_046085905.1 Actinomycetes bacterium
CGCCCCGACAGGGGGACGGGCCACGACATCGACGTTGGGAGGTGCTACTTGACTCCCCAGAGTGCGAGGAACTGCGCCTCGTAGTCGGCCACGCCGATGAAGTTTCCGTCGGCGTCGAGCACCGCCTCACCGACATTGCCCCCGGTGAGGAACTGGGCCGGCAGGGGGCCGTTGGCTGCCGCTTCGCCGCCGATCAGGCGGGCGAACTGGTCGATGACTCGCCAACCCATGACGGGCAGCGGGATCGCGATCCACGCCTGGAGGGCAGCAGCCTGCTCCGGGGTGCGGCTCGTCGCGGCAGGGTCAGCCTCAGGGGCAGCACCGCCCAGTGCCTTCAGGGCCTCGATGTCGCTCGCAGATGCCCCGCGGCCGAGCAACGTGACCGGCGCCAGCAGAGTCGGGTCAGTCGTCAGCGCCTCGGCAACCCCGGAGGAATAGGCGCCTGAATCGATCAGCGCCCAGGCTCCCAGGCTCGTGCCCATCTCCCCGGCGATGAAGGTCGCGACCGCGGCAGGGTCGGTCAGGTCAGTCATCGTCGGGTCGAACATGGACTGCATCGTCGAGCACTCGCGGCACTGATTGACCAGTGACGTGTCGAACTGGGTATTGAAGTCATTTATGGCGCCACCCGGTGCCACGAAGATCTGGACGCCTGCGGCCTCGCCCTTCCACTGATTGGTGTTGACGTAGCTCGCCATGGCATCGGCCCAGGCGAAGTTCTCTGCCGTGCCATTGATGCTGGTGTCCGACAGGCCACCACCCGGCTCACCGGTGCAACCCGTGCAAATGACCGGGATTCCGGCACTCTCGGCATTGGGAAGGCTCATCATCACGCTGTCGTAGAACTCGCCGCCGAAGTGAATACCCGATGCCTTGCCCTCGACCGCCGCATCGAATGCCGCCGCGACAGCGGTGGGGTCTGCGGGATCGGCAGTCACGGAGGTGAACTTCCAGCCGAGAGCCTCAGCCGCTGCAGCCATCGCCTTCTCGGTCACTGCCTCGTAATCAGAGCCGTCGGTGATGCTGACGATCTCGGCGCCCTTCTTCGGCGCAGCAGCCAGCGGCGCATCGACGCCTATGCCGGCAGGAGCGGCCACGAGTGCGTCCAGGGCTGCGGTTCCTACGGCATTGGCCTCTGCGGCTGCCTCCACGTCTCCGCCGATGCCGCTGCCGCTCTGGAAATTCGGATCGTCGGCAGGCATGGCGCAGGCCGCGAGGGCGAGTGAGGCTGCGGCCAGCGTGGCCAGGGCACCGAGGGGCTTGCGCATGGATCTCTCTTCCGTTCAAGGGCCGCAAGGCGGCGAAGTAGCGTCACGATACATGCACGTCCTAGGAAATGCGATGGCCTGGGGCGTAACAATGTGGCGACGATTTACCCTGAATGCCCCAGATTCAGGGTGCGATTCCCCCTGTGGCGTGCCGCCCGACGCCGATAGACTTACTGTTGACGGATTATCGAAACGCCGCACCCGCCAGACCTGCCTCGGGAGACAGATGACCAGCGACCTCGCCCTCGCCAGCCTTGATCGCGAGGAACTCGCGGAGCTTCGCCTGACCGTTCGCGCGGCCGCCACCGAATCCGGCTATCCCGAGCGCGTGCGCGAACTCGAGGGCCGCGCCGAGAACCCCGGCCTCGACACCGACCTCTGGACCCTCCTGGCTCAGGAAATCGGCCTGGCCGGCGTCGGCCTTCCCGAGGAAGTCGGCGGCCTCGGCGGCCTGGCCGAGATCCTGGCCGTGGCCGAGGAGCTCGGTGCCACCTTGGCTCCCGTCCCATTCCTGACCAGCACCGTGATCGCCGGCCAGATCCTTGCCGCCGCAGGCGATTCGGCACTGCCCTACCTCGAGCGCATCGCAGCCGGTGAGATCGCCGCGCCCGCGATCACAGACACGCGCGGTCGCTTCACGGCCGAAGGCGTCACTGTCACCGGCTCCGATTCCTCGGTCGAGGGCAGCGTGCGCTTCGTGCCCTACGGCGCCTCGGCAGACTTCTTCGTCGTCGCCGCGCGAACCGATGCCGGCATCGATCTCTACGTCGTCGAGGCCGCGGATGCCGCGGTCACCGCACTCGCGTCACTCGACTTCAGCCGTCCATCCGCGACAGTGCTGTTCGCCTCTGCTCCCGCAACCCGAATCACCCAGGGCGGCTTGGGGCTGGCGGCTCTCGAGAGCGGCCTCGACATCGGCCTGCTGGCCATTGCCGCCGACCAACTCGGCGGTGCGCAGTACTGCTTCGACATGACCCTCGAGTACATCAAGCTGCGGCGGCAGTTCAACCGCGAGATCGGCAGCTTCCAGGCCGTCAAGCACCGCATGGCCGATGCGCTCATCCAGGTCGAGATGGCACGCGCCGGTCTCGAGCGCGTGACCTGGGAGCACTCCGAGAGTCTCCCGGCCGACGCAGCTGTCGCCAAGGCCTGGGGCTCGGACGCCTTCAACGCCCTTGCCGCAGAGGCGATTCAGCTGCACGGCGGCGTGGGCTTCACCTGGGAGCACGATGCGCACCTGTACTTCCGTCGTGCGCGCTTCGATGCGGCATTCCTCGGCGATGCGTCGTTCCATCGCGAGCGCGTGGCAGCGCTGCTCGGCTGGTAACTCGCGAGCGCGTGGCAGCGCTGCTCGGCCGGTAGGAAGTCACGACATGCGAAAGGGCCGCCCTCGGGCGGCCCTTTCGATTGCCACGACTAGTTCTTGCTCAGCTGCGAGAACGGTGCCTTGTCGGCGCGATGCTCAGCGGGAAGTCCGAGTACCCGCTCGGCGATGATGTTGCGCTGGATCTCGTCGGTTCCGCCCGCGAGGCGGTAGCCCGGTGCGCCGAGCACGTGATCGGACCACGCGAACTGGCCCCACTCGCCGGTGTCGGCGACGAGTGCCGAGCCGAGCATGTCGGCGGCAGCATTGCCGATGCGGACGAGATTGTCGGAGGCGATGAGCTTGCCCAGTGAGCCGGCCGGACCGGGCTTATCGCCCGCGGCGTTCGCGCGTGCGACCTTCGCGACCACGGCTGCGTGCAAGCGTGCACGCACGTAGACATCGGCGATCTCCTGGCGCACGACCGGATCATCGTTGACACCCAGTGCCTTGGCGAGATCGACGAGATCGGCAACGGTGCCGCCCTTGCGTCGATGACCGGAGCCTGATGAAGAGCGCTCGAAGCCGAGGGTCGCCATCGCGACCTTCCAGCCGTCATTGACATCGCCGATGCGCATGGAGTCAGGAATTCGCACGCCGTCGAAGAACACCTCATTGAAACTGGAGGGACCGCTCATCTGGCGAATCGGGCGGATCTCGATGCCGGGGGAATCCATCTTCACCAGGAAGGCAGTGATGCCACCCTGCTTCACCACATCGGGATCGGTGCGCGCCAGCATGAATCCGTAGGCGGAGAACTGCGCGTTTGAGGTCCAGATCTTCTGGCCGTCGACCACCCAGTCATCGCCACCGCGCACGGCCTTGGTCGACAGGCCGGCGAGATCGGAGCCGGCACCGGGCTCGCTGAACAGCTGGCAGCAGAGCTCATCGGTGCGCAGGAAGGCGCGGGCGTACTTCTCGCGCTGCTCCGGAGTGCCGAAGACACTCACGGCAGCGCCGACGAGACCGGTAGTGACGGAGATGAGCTCGGATGACGGCGGCACGTCGAACTCGCGCTCCTCATCGGCGAATGCCACGGCGTAGACACTGGGCAGGCCACGTCCGCCGAACTCCTCGGGCAGGGTCAGTGCTCCGAAGCCGGCATCGAAGCGGGCCTTGCGGTACTCGCGCACGCGATCGAGGTGAGCACGCTCGTCTTCCTCGCTCTTGGCGATGAAGATCTGCAGCTCGGGATCACCCTCACCCCACACGCGCACTTCTTCCGTTCGCGGCTTGGCGACGGTCGCGAGCCAGGCGCGCACCTCGGCGCGAAAGGCCTCGAGCTGGGCGGGATCGAGCTCGCTCACGAGTTCGCACCTTCCTTGACGAGAACGGTGCAGGCCGAGATACCGGGCGCTCCGTAGACATGGGTGAATCCGATACGGGAATTATTGGGCACCTGCTGGCCGAGTGCACGTCCTTGGAGCTGGCGCATGACCTCGTGCACCTGGCGCAGGCCTGAGGCGCCGACAGGCTCGCCATTGGCGAGGCAGCCTCCGTCGGTGTTCACCGGCAGGCGGCCGTCGATCTTGTAGTCGCCGTTCAGGTAGCCGGCACCCTGCTCGCCATTGGCGCAGAGGCCGGTCTCGCCGAGGTGAATGATCTCGGCACCACTGTCGGTGTCCTGCAGCTGCGCGACCTGCACCTGATCGGGGGTGATTCCGGCCGCGGCAAATGCAGCCTTCGCGGCATCGATGGAGGGACTGGTGCGCTCGCCGGGCGACAGCCAGGGAGAGAAGACCTCGAATGATCCGGGACGACGACCGCGTAGCTCCACCGCAGCAAGGCGAATTGGGTTCTCGCAGAGCTCGAATGCGCGCTCGCCGCGAGCGAGCACGAGCGAGACGGCACCAGCATCCGGGGAGCAGAACATGAAGCGCGTCAGCGGCGCATTGATCATGTCAGAGTCCATCGCCTCATCGACAGACACCGGCTTGCGGCGCCAGGCGAGCGGATGCGAGGAGCCGTAGTCGAAAGCCTTCTCGGAGACATAGCCGAGAGTGCGCTCATCGATTCCGTGCTCGTGCAGGTAGCGCTTGATCTTCAACGCGAAGTAGGAGGTCGTCACCATCATGCCGGTCTCGCCGTACCAGTCGCCGATGCCGTAGCGCGCGGGCGAGGCCGCGAAGGCACCGCGTGCGTGATTGTCGTAACCGACGACGACAGCGATATCGCGACCCTCGGCAATCAGGCCGTTGCGTGCCGTCATCAGCGCGACGCCACCCGTGGCGCAGCCGTTCTTGACAGTGATGAACGGGATTCCGGTCAGGCCCATGCGCGCGACCATGTTGTCGGGCTTAGTTTCGCCGTTGGTGCCGCCGACGGCGAAGTCGACATCACCCCACGTGAGCTTGCAGTCGGCCAGGGCCTCGCGCATCGCCTGCTCGGCGAGCTCCTGGTCCTCGCCCTCGAAGCGACCGAAGACAGTCATGCCTCCGCCGACGATGTAGACCTCGTTGTCGATACCCGCGCTCATCAGACGGCCTCGAATCCGTAGGTGTGCACGACAGTGCCGTCCTCCTCGGTCCAGGCCTTCGCCAGGGCCAGGCGCACGGGCTCCCCGATGATCCACTCGGTCTTGTGAAGAAGCCAGCCCTCGACGATCACGGAGCCGAGATCGACGTAGCCGATGCTGAACGGGTGGAACTCGTCAGTGCGAAACGGCGCCTTCGGCGCGAAGTTCTGCGTGGTCCATGACCAGACAGTGCCCTCGGTCGGGAGCGCGACAGCGCTGACGTCGACTCCGGCGCACATCGGGCACGAGGCCTGCGCGGGGAAGACGTGAGCACCGCAAGCGGCGCATGCCGAGCCCTGCAGCGCCACCGGATCGGTGGACGCGAACAGGCTCGCATCGACGAGCTGAATGCTCACGGCATCGCCCTTTCTAGTCGGAGAGATGAACGAGGGCCTTGCCCACGTTCGCGCCGGAGAGCAGACCGGCCAGGCCCGCACCGGCATTGGCGATGCCCTCGAAGACAGTCGCGCGGTCGACGAGCTCGCCGCTCGACAGCCAGCCGCTGACCTTCGCCTCGAACTCGGGGCGAAGTTCCTCGTAGTCGCGGACGATGAAGCCCTGCACGGTGATGCGGCGCAGGATCATCTCGATCATGACTGCGGTGCTCGGCTGCGGAGTCGTGCCGAAGTTCGAGATCGCGCCGCACATCGAGACGCGGCCATGGATCTTCATGTTCTGGAAGGCCGCGGCCATCTGCCAGCCGCCGACATTGTCGAAGAAGAGGTCGATGCCCTCGGGAGCGGCCTTGGGCAGTTCCTCGGCGAAGTCGGCATCGCGGTAGTTGATGACGTAGTCGAAGCCGCAGTCGTCGAGCAGCCACTGGCACTTGTCGGCGCCGCCGGCACTGCCGATGACATGACTCGCACCGGAGAGGCGGGCGAACTGGCCGGCCATCGAGCCGACGGCTCCGCCGGCACCCGAGACGAGCACGACCTCGCCGGCCTGCAGCTTGCCGACGGGGAAGAGGCCCGCGTAGGCGGTGAAGCCGGTCTGTCCGAGTGAGCTGAGCCAGTTGATGGCCGGTGCCTTGGTGATGTCGCAGACCGTGGCCGCGACATCGTCGACGACGGCGTACTCGCGCCAGCCCATGCGATGGCGCACGGTCGCGCCGACCGGGAGCTTGTCGGAGGCCGACTCGACCACCACGCCGATCGCCGAGCCATCGAGCGGGCCGCCGATCGTGAAGTTGGTCGTGTACTGCTTCTCGCCCGGATCCATGCGACCACGGGTCGACGGGTCAAGGCTCATGTACTGGTTGCGCACCAGTGCGTGACCCGGGGTCAGCTCGGGAAGCTCGATCTCGCCGAGGGTGAGGTCGTCGGCTACGAATGTGTGCTCGGGACGACGGGCGAGGAGTACTGCGGTTGTCGTCTTCACGAGTTGGCCTCGCGCAGTGCGCGAGCCTCGGGGGTGCGGCCGACCCAGCCCAGTGCCTGGAAGTCGACGTCGCGGATCTCGCCCTCGTACCAGACGCCGTTGTCGTCGAACACGCCGTATGAGCCGGTCTTGGGGTCGCGGACGTCGACCAGGCCGACCTCGTTCACCGAGTAGACCAGCCCCGTGATCGGGTGGTTGTACGCCTTGGCCATTGCAACTCCCTGCAGTGCGAATCCGCGGTTTTCGTGAGGCTCAGACTACACAACTTGTCTCGAGGTACAGTAACTTTCCCGGCCATCGAGGAGTGACATGAGCAACCCGCCCTTCCCCGGAATCAGCGCACTCCCCCGCGAGCTCGTCCAGATCGCCTACATCGTTCCCGACCTCGAGTCTGCCTGTCGCGAATGGGCAGAGAAGGCCGGCGTCGGCCCCTTCCTCATGCGCCCGCACATGGATATCCACGGCACTCATGACGGTCAGCCGGCGAGGTACCACCACAGCGCCGCCTTCGGCCAGTGGGGCCCGCTCATGCTCGAGCTCATCGAGGTGCACGACTGCTCCCCCGCCAGCATGCACGAGTTTTTCGCCCACTCCGCCCCGAATCAGGTCAATCACTTCGCCTACTTCGTCGAGGACCTCGATGTCAGCAGCGCGGCACTCCAGGCCCAGGGCTTCCCGCTCATCACCGAGCTCACCACGACCTCGGGCATGCGCGTGCAGTTCCTCGACGGACGCGAGCTCATCGGCGGGCTGATCGAGCTCTACGTGGGCACCGAGCACCTGCGGGCCCTTTACGACAAGGTCGCTGCCGTGCACGAGGGCTGGGACGGAACCGACCTGCTGCGCTACCCGTAATCAGGCGGCACTTTTCGCACTGACTGACAAGTAAGTCGCTCGTCGGCGACTATCGGGTGGTGAGCATTCCCTCGTGACCGAGCACGTGCGCGTGATCATTGAAGGTAAGCAGTGTCAGACCGCGCGCACCCGAGAGCACCGTGGTGATCGAGGCGTTGATGCTCACCTTGTTCAGGGTGATGATCGAATCGGAGCTCGTCTCGAGCAGTCGACCGACCACGGCCGCGGTCACGCCGGCCGATGTCGCCACGATGCCGTCGCTTCCCGCGGGCACCTGCGCGGCGAAGTCGGCGAGGGCTCCGATCACGCCCTCGCTGAAATCGGTCCAGGTGCCATCAGATCCCTCGACCCAGGCGATGAACGCCTTGTCGAGATGCACCTGGAACTCGGCCGAGGTCATCTCGTGCGGGATCTCGGGAATTCCGAGCCAGCGTGCGACCAATGCGTGCGCGTCGAATTCATCCCACCTCGCATCGACGATCAGCTCGGGTGCGGCAATGCCGAACTGCTCGGCGATTATCGCGGCGGTATCGCGCTGCCGCGCAAGTGTGCCACTGCCGTACAGGGGCGTGCGCACCCCGCGGCGCACGAGCTCGCGACCGGCAAGGGCCGCCTGCTGAGCACCCGTGGGCGAGAGGACGTCGTAATCATCCGAGCCGAAGCTGGCCTGGCCGTGGCGGACCAGATGGATGACGGGCATCTCAGGCGCCGGGCAGTAGGACCAGCGGACGCGCGAGCAATTCGTTCACCGTCTGGAGGAACTCGGCCGCAGGCGCGCCATCGACCACGCGGTGATCGAACGTCAGGCTGAGGGTCAGGACCTGCGTCTTCACGAAGCGCTCGCCCTCCCACTTGCCGGACTCGCGTAGGCGACCCACGCCGAGGATCCCGACATTGCCCGGGTTGATGACCGGGGTGAACATGTCGACGCCGTAGGTGCCGAGCGAGGTGACGGCGAAGGTGCCGCCCTCGAGGGCATCGAGGGAGATCGAGCCGGCGCGGCAGTCCTCGGCGAGCTCGCGCGTGACGCGGGCCAGCTCGAAGATCGACAGGGTGTCGGCATCGCGGATGACCGGCACCATCAGGCCACCCGGCACGGCGACAGCCATGCCCATGTGGATGTGGCTGAGGAGGTGGATCTCCTTGTCGACGATCGTCGAGTTCAGGATCGGGTGCTTGCGCAGCGCGAGCGAAGCAGCGCGCACGACGAAGTCATTGAGCGAGGGCACCTGCAGGCCGAGATCGCGGTACTGCTCCTTGAGCGTGCCACGCAGATCGACGACGGCATCCATCGTGACCTCGAAGCCGTGCGTGAGCTGTGCCATCTCGGTGAGGCTGTGCACCATGCGAGCGGCGATGGTGCCGCGCATGCCCTTCATCGGGATGATCGACGCGGTCTCCTGGACGGAGGCCACGGCACCGGCCGTCGCTGCAGCGGGAGGCGGAGTGACGACCTGGCCGCTGATGGCGTCGCGGACGTCCTTGCGCGTAACGAAGCCCGAGTCGGTCTGGACCGCATTGATGTCGATGCCCGCGGCGGCCGCATCGCGACGTGCGAGCGGCGAGGTGATCTTGGCGGTGCCGGCGGCAGCGGCGGCCTCGACATCCTCGGAGACCACACGGCCATTCGGGCCCGTGCCGGCCACCTGCGTGACATCGACACCGAGCTGTTCGGCAACGCGACGCGCATTCGGCGAGACGAACTGGCGTCCGCCCTCGTGCACGACTGCAGCCGCGGGTGCCGCTGCGGCGACGGGTGCCGCGGTCTCGACTGCGGCTGCCGCGGGCGCAGCAAAGGGTCCGGCACCGGCAGGTGCCGCCTCGCCGGGAGCGAGCAGCCAGCCGAGCACCGCGCCAGGAGGAAGCGTGGTGCCATTGGGCACGGCACGAGCGATGATGCCCTCGGCCTCAGCCTCCACGTCGACATCGATCTTGTCAGTGGCCAGTCGCAGCAGCGGAGTGCCGACGCTGATGACGTCACCGTCATTGACCAGCCACTCCTCGAGCGTGCCCTCCTCCATGGTGAGGCCGAGCTTGGGCAGGGTTACCTCGATAGCCACGGCTAGCCCCGCCCGACCACTGCGCGGATGCCGGTGGCGATGCGATTGGCATCGGGCATGTAGGCGTTCTCGAGAATCGGCGCATACGGCGACGGGGAGAACGGTGCTGCGACGCGGCCCACCGGCGCATCGAGGTAGTCGAAGGCCTGCTCGGTGATCTGAGCGGAGATCTCGGCCCCGATGCCGCCGAACTCCACGGCCTCGTGCACGACGAGGGCGCGGTTGGTCTTCTTCACCGACGCGATGATCGCGGGGGTATCGAGGGGCTGCACGGTGCGCGGATCGATGATCTCGACCGAGATGCCCTCGGCCTCTAGAGCCTGAGCGGCCTTCGTGGCCTCGACGACCATGCGGCCGATGGCAATGACGGTGATGTCGGCGCCCTCGCGCACGACATTGGCCTGGCCCATCGGGATTGCGTAGAGCTCCTCCGGCACCGGACCCTTCACGCCGAGCATCTTCTTGTTCATCACGACGATGGTCGGGTTGTCGTCGCGAATCGCGCCGACGATCAGGCCCTTGGCGTCGTAGGGGCTCGCCGGCATCGCGACCTTCAGGCCGGGGATGTGGGCGAGCCAGGCCTCGAGGCTCTGGCTGTGCTGGGCAGCGGCTGACATACCGCCGCCGCCCGCGGTGGTGATGGTCAGCGGCACGCGAGCGCCGCCACCGAACATGTACTTCATCTTCGCGGCCTGGTTGAAGATCTGGTCCATCGCGACGCCGACGAAGTCCATGAACATCAGGTCGCAGACGGGGCGAAGTCCGCGAGCGGCGGCTCCGACTCCGAGGCCGATGATGGCCTGCTCGGCAATGGGGGTGTCCTTGACGCGCTTATCGCCGAACTCGGTCAGGAGGCCGTCGAACATGTGGAAGACGCCGCCATAGCCGGCGACATCCTCGCCAATGAGGAAGACATCGGGATCAGCGGCCATGGCCTGGTGCATGCCCTCGTTGAAGGCCTTGACGTACGTCAGTTCGCGGGTAGTCACAGGATTTCCTTCGGGGTCAGACGCTGTAGACGTCGTCGAGGATGTCGGCCGGATCAGGATCGGGGCTGCTGCGGGCGAACTCGATCGCGTCGAGGATCTCCGCCTCGGTGTCTGCCCAGATGGCAGCGAACTCAGCCTCGGTCACGAGACCGCGTGCGACGCCCACTGCCTCGAGGAGCTTGATTGCATCGCGCTCGCGCCATGCCTCGACCTCAGCGGGGTCACGGTAGGGAATGCGCATGCCCTTGATGCCCTGGTGATCGAAGTAGCGGTAGGTCTTCGCCTCGATGAGGGTCGGACCCTCACCGCGCTTGGCACGCTCAACGGCCTCGACTGCCACGGCACGCACTGCCAGGACATCCATGCCATCGACCACCACGCCCGGAATGCCGTAGGACGCTGCTCGCTCGGCAATGTCATCGAGCTTCATGTGGTTGCCCTGCGCGGTGAACTCGGCATAGCCGTTGTTCTCGCAGACGAAGAGCACGGGGAGATCCCACACGGCGGCCATGTTGACCGCCTCGTGGAAGGCACCGATGTTGGTCGCGCCATCACCGAAGAAGCTGGCTGCCACGGTGCCGTCACCGCGGTACTGCGAGGCGAAGGCTGCACCGACAGCGATCGGGATGCCGCCGCCGACGATCGCATTGGCGCCGAGCATTCCCTTCTGGGTATCGCCGATGTGCATCGAGCCGCCGCGGCCCTTGCAGTAGCCAGTTGTCTTGCCGTAGAGCTCGGCGAACATCTGGCGGAATTCCGCACCCTTGGCGATGGCGTGGCCGTGACCGCGATGCGTGGACGTCATCTGATCGGCGTCGGTGAACACCGACATCACGCCGGTGGCGACGGCTTCCTCGCCGACGTACAGGTGGAGGAAGCCGGGCATGTCACCGGACTCGACAAGCTTGCCGGAGTGCTCCTCGAACAGGCGGATGCGCACCATGGTGCGGTGGAGTTCCAGCACCAGCTCACGGCTGACCTGGTCGGCGTATCCCTCGCGCGGGCCGTACTGGACGCCCAGGGCAGCGGTTTCCGTCATTCAGAAGCTCCTCACAGTTATAGGAAGCAGACTATAGTAAGTACCTCAGGAGCGACAGCCCCTGCGCGTGATGCGCGCGACCTCCACGAGCGGAGTTCCGATGTCGGCAGCCAAGCGAATCCTGGTGATCACCGGCGGGCACCGAGTCGCCATGGACGACTTCCTCGGAGCCATCTCCGCGATCTGCGAGGAGCGCGGCTGGGT